>CAIWEX010000751.1 GCA_903911795.1 uncultured Schlesneria sp. | reverse complement strand
CAAATATTCGCCTCGCGCTCAGAAGTCTGTCAACCAAGACGCGTTGGTTCGCGGAGCGAACCACGACTATCTAGCACCGCCCCTGCTCAGTTCCACTGTTTTTGCTTGAGACGGATCAGATTGCTTTCTCTGAGACACTCGCCAGGATCTCTTTGACCTTGCCGAAGTCGGCGGGCTTGATCAGATGGTGATTGAATCCGGCGTCATGTGAACGCAGTTTGTCTGTTTCATTCCCGTAGCCAGTCATGGCGACCAGTACGACTCCACTGAGATCGGAGTGTTGTCGCAGGCGCCGGGCGACTTCATAACCATCGATGTCGGGCAGTCCGATGTCTAACAGTACAATGTCTGGTCGAAACTTGACGGCAATCTCCAGAGCGGTCGGGCCGTTGTGAGCCGTCCGAACGTCATGTCCAGAAGCTTCGAGGAGCAGTTCTAATGTCTTCGTCGCATCGACATTGTCGTCCACGACCAGGACTCGCAAGGTTTGCCCATTCGGCTCGGTGGTCACATCGATCGTTATTGGGGACTGAATGGTGGGCGTCTTCATTGCTGGCAAACGCACGGCAAACTCGCTCCCCTGACCCATGACGCTGGAGACTTCCACATGGCCTGCGTGCATTTCCACCAGCCGTTGGACCAGGCAGAGGCCGATCCCCAAGCCCCCTTGTGAACGGTCCAGTGATCGTTCCGCCTGTGTGAAAAGATCGAAGATGTGAGGCAACAACTCCGGAGCGATGCCGACTCCTGTGTCTTTCACCCGTAGCACTGCCACATCGTTTTCCCGTTGAACAGTCAGCGAAATGCAGCCGCCATCAGGCGTGTATTTGGCGGCGTTTGTCAGCAAGTTGACGATCACTTGTTCGATTCGAGCGGCATCAGCATCGAGCCAGATCGGTTGCTTCGATAGCGAAACGGTAAGCTCGTGCTTTTGCTGTTCCAACAGTGGACGAGTCGTCTCCAAGGCGCGTTCGACAATGCCATTCAATTCGACCGATTCTTGCTTAAGATGGATTCGTCCTGTGGTGATGCGCGAGATTTCCATCAAATCTCCCACCAGGTGGTTCAGTTGTCCGACCTGTCGTTCGATGATCGTCCGGGCTGTTTGCTGGACTTTGCCTTCATTCTTCTGAAGACTAAGAAGATGCACGGCATTGAGGATCGGGGCGAGTGGGTTACGGAGTTCATGACTCAGCATCGCCAGGAACTCGTCCTTGCGACGGTGCAGGCCTGCCAGCGCCTCGGCTTGCTCCTGCATCTGTTTTTCCAGCTTACTTCGTTCAGTGATGTCTCGAATGTTGCACTGAATGACTTTGTGAAGGTCTTCCTGGTAAGCGTTGGCGACAACTTCAACCTCGACCCGCAGTCCCTGGCTGGTTTCCAGCGGCAGGTGTTCGTATCGAATGTAGCCTTTGTCCTGGAGTGTTTGCACAGCGGCTTCGTTGGCTGCTTTGTCGCTGAACAGGCCAATCTCCCAGAGTTCCTTGCCCAGAAAATGCTCGTGTGAATACCCCAGCACTTCGCTCATATACGGATTGGCGTCCGTGATTCTTCCGCTCGCTGTGTCGAGGATCAGAATGCCGTCCTTGGCTGTCTCGAACAGTCGCCGATAACGAACCTCAGAATCCATCAGCGCCAGTTCGATCACCTTAATGTCGTGAATGTCTGTGTTCGCCCCAACCCACATGACGATCTGGCCAACTTCGTTCCGCATCGGCACGCCACGACTGACGTGCCAGCGATACTCACCATCGGCACGCCGAAAGCGACTCTCGTGTTCGAAGACTTCGCCCGTCTTGGTCGCATGCAGCCATCCTCGAACGTGTTCGTCAACGTCGTCTGGGTGGATGAATTGCTTCCAGCCCCAATTTCGAAGTTGCTCAAACGATAACCCGGTGTAGGCCATCCATTGCGGATTGAAGTAGTCCACGCTGCCGTCCGGCCTGGTGGTCACAAGTTTTTGCGGTATCGAATCCAGGATGAATGCCTGGAGCTTTTCGGTCTGTCGCAATCGTTCGTCGGCCAGCTTGCGTTCAGTCACGTCTCGAATAATGCTGGCGACCAGAATGCCTCTCTGATCGGGAATGGGGCTGAGACTGATTTCGACGGGAAACTCTGTCCCGTTTTTCCGTAGGCCCCACAATTCCGCGGTTATTCCCATGGGGCGGATGCTGGGTTGAGCGACGTATCCGTCGCGTTGCTCGCGGTGTTTGGCTCGGTAGCGTTCGGGCAACAGGATTTCGACATCCTGTCCGATCAGATCTTCGCGATTCCGACCGAACATCATTTCGGCTTGTTTATTCACCCGCACGATTCTGCCTTCATCATCGACGATGACGACGGCATCGGGAGCGGCTTCCAGAAAGCTGCTGAATTGTCGCTGGGCCTGCCGCCCGCGGAGCAAGGACTTTACACAAGACAGAAGCTCAACGGCGTCGATCGGGTGCGTCAGGTAGGCTTCGTCCCCCTTATCCAGATGAGCAACGAACTCACCATCCTCGACCGGGTTATCTGACAGGTGCAGCACAGGAATGAAGGCGGTACCTGCGTGGGCTTTCAGGCGGCAGCAGACCTCGAAACCACTCATGTCTGGCAGATGCAGATCAAGGATGATGATGTCGGGAATTTCCGTCGCAAAGCGAAGCCCTTCGGTACCCGTCGACGCATCTCGGATTTTGAAGCCCGCTTTTCGGAGAGGTTGGTCGAGAGCGTAACGACTCTGTTCGTCGGCAATGACGATCAGCGCCGTAAGTGGCGAGGCATTCGGCATATGAATTTCTCGTTTCGATCAGTTTGAGTCCTTCGGGCAGTTCTTACAGCACTTGTTCGATGCCGCCGACGCTCCATCTTCTGCCAGTTGCTGATCCTTCTGATCGAACGAAAAAAGCCGATGTGGTCGTACCGCGATACGGTAAACGACCACATCGGCTTATTCATTGACGGGCCACCCGCTGACGCAGGTCTGCCCTTCATTTAATCCTCCGAAGGTAGGGGCACTCTACCGACTTCAATTGCATTAACCAAGGTAACTCCAAACGAATCAACGACTTCGCCGGTTTGTTTTCTGGTTTTGCGACTCGAAGATCGAGTGCGTTAGCCAATTTCAATTTTACTTTTTACCAGTCTTGGTATTCGCGTTCCAAAATCGCGTCGACTCGTGCCAAACGCTCAAATTCCTGTAGGATAGGTAAGAATATCCCGACTTGGGAACCCGGATGATGTGCTTGTCGGAACTTACGCATGAATGCTGAACGGGACACCAATTCCACGTCACTCAGCCTGTTGAATCGGGTTCGCCGGAATGATGTCGATGCCTGGTGCCGTCTGACGGCGCTGTACAGTCCGATCGTGTATAGCTGGTGCCGACGTGCCGGGTTACAGGACAATGACGCCTCAGATGCTGTGCAGGAGGTGTTTCGTACTGTCTTCCAAAGACTTGCGCAGTTTCGTGGAACCGAACGGGACGGAGGTTCATTTCGAGGATGGCTCTGGACAATTTCCCGAAATCAGGTTCGATTGAACTTTCGGAATCGAGGAAAGAGACCACAAGCTTTCGGCGGTAGCGATGCTCAAATGCTATTTGCTGAACAGACAGACGGCTCAAGGGATCATGACGACGATGAACCTGATGCCGTGAACACCAGGCGTCGTATTTTGCATCGCGCGCTCGATCTCGTGAAAGGTGATTTCAATACCATCACCTGGCAGGCCTTTTCTCGCGTGACCCTGCAGGAGCATTCGATTCAGGATGTCGCACGCGATTTGAAACTGACTGAAAACGCCGTTCGTCAGGCGAAATTCCGCGTCTTGCGCCGGCTTCGAGATGAATTGGACGGCGACCTTTAACAGAGGTCCGCTGTTCTCAAAAAATCGCGTAACAGCCGCGCATCAGTCTGTCAGGATCCGGGAAGACGACGTTTGTTTTCCGGACGATTTCGCTCTGCGAGGCCTGACCCATGAATGCCGTCAACAAATCACATGAACAGCCAGACATGGATCAGCTTCTGGCAGAATCCGAAACCAGTGCGTTATCGGGGCATGCCAATGACGCCACCATCAATAACTTACGCGGCGAACTGGAAACCATGGCAAAGGATTTGAGAACACCCGTGGAAAGCGATCCATTCATGAAAGAACCCGCGTGCAGCGACGCCGTTGAAAAGGCGCGTGCCGTTGCAAAAGAGACAATTCAGACGACAGCCGCATCGAAGATGGAGGGGGCGGTACACGCCGAGGTGAGCCAAATCGGGCCATACAAAATTCTGGCTCTGCTTGGACAAGGGGGGATGGGAGCCGTCTACAAGGCGCTCCATCCACGGCTCGAAAAAATCGTGGCCTTGAAAGTCCTCACCCCGGGACGACTGAAGAGCCACGATGCCGTCGGTCGATTTGAACGTGAGATGAAAGCCATCGGGAAACTGGATCATCCACACTTGATCCGGGCACTGGATGCGGGTGAAGCGGACGGTGCCCACTACCTCGCGATGGAATATGTGGACGGCATCGACCTGTCGCATCTGATCAAATCGCGAGGACTGCTTCCGATTCCAGAGGCCTGTGAATTGGTGATTCAGGCGGCCTCAGGTCTTCAGGCAGCTCATACCCGCGGCATGGTACATCGTGATATCAAGCCTGCGAATCTGATGCTCGCGCGACAGGAGTTTGGCCCCCCCGTCGTCAAGGTGCTGGATCTGGGACTTGCTCTTCTGTCAGACACAAATGCCCCTGATGTCGGAGGTTTGACCAGCGATGGACAAGTGATGGGGACTGTGGATTACATGGCCCCCGAACAGGCAACCGACAGTCACTCCGTAGATATTCGAGCCGACATCTACTCGCTGGGAGCGACCTTGTACGCTCTATTGACCGGGGGCTCGTTATTTCAGGGGAAGCCGAATCAGTCGCTGATGCAGAAGTTAATGACCCTGGCCAAGGAACCCCCGCCGCCAGTTCGTGATCGGCGTCCCGAAGTAAGCGTTGCGCTTGCCGCGGTTGTTCATCGAATGATCGCCAAAGACGCCCGTGAACGCTATGCGACACCTGCCGATGTCATTTCAGCTCTCAAGCCATTCGCCAAAGACGCAAATCTGGCGTCGCTCGATTCTGAATCGGGCTATTTCGTTTCAACAGACTCGACCAGCGCTGCTTCCTACGAAGGTACCGTCTTACTGGATTCGGTACAGACGGGAGGGCCTACATTGCCGCATGTGGTGTCGCAGTCGAGCCATCAACAACCTCCTCGTCGCCGCTGGATTCCCATGGCCATTGCCGGTGCTGCAATCGCGGCGGTCGGACTACTGGCCGTCGTTCTGTTGACTCTGAAGACTCCGCAGGGAGACGTCATCGTTGAAATTCCGGGAGACCTTCCTGTCGAGGTTCGCAAGCAGATTAAGATCAGCGTGACCGGAGATGGTGTCGCGGAAGTCGCGAGTGAAGCCAACGGCTGGAAAGTCGGCATCAAAGAAGGAAAGTACAGCGTTGAACTGACGGGCGGTGGCGATCAGGTGCAGGTCGACGACAAGCAGGTCATTGTCAGTCGCCACAAGAAGGCCATCGTTACGATCACGACGAAGCCAACGGGAACAGTTGCCGCAAACACGACGAAGCCCGCAGACGGCGCATCAGACCCGGACCGCACGGCCGCAGAATGGTTATTGTCATTGAAGCATCCGCCGAAACTCGATTTGGCGAAGGACGGCAATCCTTGGATGACACTTCAGCCGGGGCAACCGCTCCCCGCAGAGAAGTTCCACTTCTACTACATCCAGTTTAACAAGCCCGAACATGAAGAACTCGGTGACGAGTTTGTGGACGAACTTGCAGAGCATCTTCGTGGTGTCACGAAAATACCGCGTTTTCAATTCAACGGAAGAAAGCTGACTGCGGCTGGCCTGGCCAAATTGATTCGACTGCCGGGATTCGCTGACGTCCAAGATTTGCTGATCAGCCCCAATTCGATGGACGACTCCATGGTGGCGGACTTGGCAGCCATGAAGAAACTGACAAGCCTTCGGATCGATCGCGCCCCCATGATCACGGGCAAGAACATGGGGCTCTTGCAGGGAATCGTCGTCTTGATCTTGCCGGAATGTCCCAATCTCACTCCTGAGGGCCTGGACGAACTGCAGCAGTTGCCATTGGAATTGCTCGACATTGGAAGTATTCGGTTGACCGAAAAACATATCACCGCGATTGCAGGGCATAAGACGTTACGGCGGCTTCATTCTCAAGGGATCGATGACTCCACCGTTGCTGGTCTTGCGAACATGAAGAACCTCGTATGGCTGGGTTTCGAAAACAGCCAGATTACCGATAAGGGCCTTCAAGAGCTGAAACAATTTATCGGACTGAAGACAGTGAACGGCAATCCGGTCGTTATGCTAACAGGAAGCAAAGCCACGCCTGAGGGAATCGCAGATCTGAAAAAATCGCTGCCAAATTGCAGGATCGAATAAGGCCCCCTGCCCGGATATCTGTCGACAGGGAAAACATAATTGGCAGATCTGGACGCCGCATGAGGAACAGACTTTGCGTATGAGTTGTCGTCCCTCTTATGGTCGTCGAGGAACCCCCAGACAGATGCGGAAGCCGTCTCGCGAGTCGGAGTAACTGGTGCTCTGCAATCCGAGACGGACTGCGCATCGGGCGTTGCCAGGAACGTCGAAATAGTTGCCACCGCGACAGACTGGACGAGGATTCGTTGTGACGACGTGCAGTTCCTCGTGTCCGCCCTTGGGATCGAAGTCGTCAAGGATGACCTCCCACACTCCGCCGCACATGTCGGCGAGACCGAAGCCATTTCTTCCCTTCTCACCGTAATGGTCGACCGGCGAAACAAATGAATATCCGTCACTCCAGGGAGCTTTGCCAAGCGGCCAGGTTTGCTTACGGTCCGGCAAAAAGTCGATCGCGGAAATGTTCAATCGCCCTTCGCCATCATGAAGTTCGTTTCCCCACCAGAAGTACTGACTGCCGCTGTTGCCGCCACGACACGCATATTCCCATTCGGCTTCTGTCGGTAAGCGGTATTCAAGGCCGTTCGGTAATCGTCCCGCATCACGTTCAAGCTGCGTCAACCATTTGCAGAAGGCGCGGCCATCATTCCAGCTCACACAGACGACTGGAAAGTCATCCTTTAATGGAAACGCAAAGTTAGGATCGCGCCAGCTCTTCCCGGGCATCGGTTCCCAGGGATGCACGACTTTGGTGCCGAAGTGATAACCGTCCCATTTCGGATTGAAGCATTGCGTCTTGCCACCCGGCTTTTCAGCGTCCGTCACATACTTGGAACTTTCGACGAACTTGCGGAATTGACCGACGCTGATTTCGGTCCGCCCCATCCAGAATCCATCCTTGACGCTCATCGGACGTGGCCGTTCGCCTTCATACGATTCACGTTCTGTTCCGGGTTGTGCTCCCCCTTCAATCCCCGTCGCCCACGATTTCTCTTCTGGCGTGCTCCCCATCAGAAATTTGCCCGGGGGAATATAGACAACTTCCAGCGAGATGCCGTCCCCGAAGTCCAGGCGACGGGTTGTCCCCTGCTTCGGTTCGTCCGCTTGACCGGAAGCAATCATGCCAGCCAGACCACAGCATGCTGCAATGGCCATCGCAAACAATCCGCGAATCATCCGTACTCTGCGATCGAACATCGAAAAACTCCCTCCAGACTAGCGACAGCGATCGATCTGAGCTCGAAACGATGTGACCTGAGGATCGCTCGAAACAGTACCTGCGACTCCGTATCAACGTATGCTTCGGTTCGACCATTCAGCCGGCGTTACGAGGCACCATCAAGGACATCGATCATGCGAAAACAGCATCATCGAAGGAAGTCACACGGCACGAAATTCCAGGGCCAACAGGATGTAGGGTGGGGCCAGCGGCGCTTCGCCGCGCCGGCCCACCATCAATTCTTGAGGTTTTCTGATGGTGGGCCGGCGCTCGAAGCGAGCTGGTCCCACCTTACTTTGAAAAAGCCGATTGCCCTTCACGAACTTCGCCGACTCGTGTCGCATCATTTGGCGAATTCAGGCTGGCGATCGGCGTGCAGATAAACAAAGCTCTTGCCGAGGCGGCCACCGTAGTTGCCTGCCGAGATCCGGCTGAGGCCCGGTGCTTCAACCGTCGCACGAATGACGGCGTGCGTGGCATCGAAAACGGTCTTCAGATCTCGACCATTGATGATGATTTCCATGATCGATTGAACACCGTCAGGAACTTGTGAAACACTTCCCAGCTTTGTCCGCAGAGTGGGACAGAAGGGATGGTTCGTACTCGCGAACATGAACGAGTACGCACTCCCTGCCTTCGAACCGCTGGCGGCGATCCCGCCGGGAAACGGTGCGATTGTTCCAGGGACCGTCTCCAGAGCTTTCACGCCCAGTTCGGCAGCAGCCAGCGAGGAATCGACGGAATCTGCGAAGAACCACAGGTTCCCCCCCATGATTCCATCCTTGTAACCAAATCGCCGATCGATCAGGAATTCGCCTCCCATGGTCGGAATAACCCAGACCTTGCGACCATAACGCTCGTCACGCTGCTGATAGCCATCCCCGAAGAATGCGAGTTTTCGCCCGAGTTTGAAATAGGGGTCCGTGTCCAGCAGGTTGAAACAGGCGGTCGTCGGACACGTGAGAACATTCTGGCTGATGCGATGCAGAAGCACCTTCTCCAGCAGTTTTTCACGGTCCTTTTTAAATCGCGGGACGTGGAACTGCACGATGGCACCAGGGCGTCCATCCGGGGTTGGAAACGATTCATCGCCTCCTGGACCCACGAACCGATCGACTCCTGCTTCGCAGTCGCAGAAGATGCTGCTCGACGCATGACCGGTTGCAGCGTGGCAGGCATGCTCCAGCCAGGTGCGGTCACGTGCGGTAATCAGCACTTCGGCATAGATACTGCGAAACGCTTCGGCGTACGTATCATCAACAATCGCGGCCATCGTAGATTCTCATTCCTGCAGCGACACAACGTCAGTTCCGGCCGCGACCGTTGTAAACCGCCTTTTCGGTCACCACTTTGTCCATGAAGACATCGTGGTCCTGCATCGGGATCTTGTCGAACAACTGGCATTCAAACGCCAGCGCGACCAGCGGTGTGTCGGGACGGGCGTGTTCGAGCAGTTTGTCGTAATAGCCCTTGCCGTGACCGGTGCGGCCCCCCTCACGGTCAAACGCGACGCCGGGAACAATGATCAGATCGATTTCTGCGACATCAACTCGCTTGCCAGCCACGGTTCGCAGTTCTGGCTTTGGCTCGAGAATGCGATACATGCCGACGGAAAGTTCGTCCGGGTCGGTCAGGTGAAACAGTTCCAATTCGCCGTCGACACAATAGGGAACAATGATCTTCTTGCCACTGGCGAGAGCCGTATCAAGGTCATTGCGAGTCCGGACTTCGCTGCGGACATCCAGATAAAACAGCACTGTCGCCGCTCGCTGATATTCCGGCAGACTCATGCAGCGGGCGACGATTTCCCGGCTGATTTCGTCCTTGTTCTCTTGGGCATTGCGGTTGGCATGTGCCTGTTCGCGAATCTGCTGCTTCAGGCTGGACGAGTCGACGAGTTCCGCGGTCATGGGCTCCGTTCCTATTCTTGAATTGGCTCCGTCCGTCACGGGGAGGAATTCATGGAATCCTAACATTGCTCGACGCAGAGACCAACCGAACGACACTCGAATCAGATTTCGCCTCTGAGTCGATCGTCCAAGGTCGTCCAAGAAATCGCTTCTCAAGCTGAAATGATCGGCGTACAGTTCTGGTGAATTCACGCATTCGATTCAGGTCTTCCACCGAAAACCCGGTTCGTTGTCTCGTGAAGCTGTTGGCGGAGATGGACATTTCTCGATTTTGGAGACCCGGCTGTGGTACCCGAGGCGGCAGACTGTACTGAGCAGAAATCGCCCGCAGAATACCCCGTTTGCCCTTATGAAGACGCAAGCGGCATTGAACAATTCGCTTCTCGAGTCTGGCCGATTGCATTTGCCGTGAACATGATTGTCCCCGTCATTCTTGCCATGATGATGACATCGTTCCGCGGGTGGATTGGTACCGGCGTTGCCGGTTTCACCCTGCTGATTCTCGGTTACTACGTCTGTCGGGTTTATCCCCGTTTCGGAGTAAATCTCATCTTCGGAGCGGGAATCGTAGCTGCGACACAATTCTACCCGATTTTACAGTTTCTCGCTGGCACCCTTGCCATAGAACTCGCCACGAAACTGGGGCTGGTTGTCCAAAGCGACGACTGGATCGGGTTACTCTTGATCGCAACCGAAGTCAGCGGATTCGTTGTGACGTTCGCATGTGGCACGATTCTACTGGTGACAGCGAGCATTGTTGGACTGCTCATCGGTTTCTTACTGAGCGTTTTCCTTTCCCGAAATGAAACGTTTGCCCCCGAGAGTTCGAAACCGCCAACCAATGGTCCACCGCGCTTGACCAGCTACAGATGTTGCGACAACGATGACTCTAACTGTCCTGTGGCATAGCAAGCACGACTTCAAAGCAGGTCAGATCCCCCTCGCGGTGCCACATCAGTTTGGCGGAATGGGCTTCGGCGATTTCCTGTGCGACGGAAAGGCCCAGACCTGTTCCATCAGGCTTGCTCGTCGCAAAGGGTTCAAACAAACGAGTCACCATCGCAGGACTCGGCCCAGGCCCGCTATCCAGCACACGCAACCGAATCGAGGCCGACTCGGACGCTGTTGGCACTGTCTCAGATGTCGAAGAAAGTTCCACTCGCACGGTTCCCGCTTTGCCTGTGGCATCTGTTGCGGCTTCGATGGCATTGATCAGCAGGTTCAGCAGTAACTGGCGGAGCGAATCCGCTTCACCCATGACAACGACATCGTCCGCGGGGCGTTGCCAATCCAGACGAATATTCGCGTGGCGACACGAGGGTTCAACGAGTGGCACTGTTTCGTCGACCAGTCGAGCCAGTGAAACGGGCTGTGTCGCCAGTATTTCGCCGCGTCCCAGCTTCAGGAATCGCTTCAGCGACGTTTCCATCAGACTCAATTGTCGCAAGGCTACGTCCAGGGATTCGTGATCAACGGACTCAGGGATTTCCGTCTTGTGAAATTCGAGTGCCAGCCTTGCTCCGGTCGCCGAATTCCGCATCTGGTGAGCGATGCCGGCCCCCAGTTGACCGAGTGTGCGTAAGCGTTCTCCGCGCCGCACCTGCTCTTCGTACTGTCCTAATTGCTGAGCCATCTGATTCAGCGCTGCAGCCAGATCACGCAATTCGTCGTCTGTGGTCGGTAATGGCGTCGACTGGAAATCCCCGGCGGCGATCTTCGCCGCCTGCAGACTCAATTGACGCACGCGTGATGTGAATCGACGTGCCAGCAGTGTCGTGGAGGCCACTGCGATAACAGCCGCGACGAGACCCGCCAACAGAGGTGGCCAGGCCGCTCGCCTTGCCACGCGATCCCAGTGTTCTTCAGGGTACAGTGCATACAGTGATTGGGATTCATTCCGGGGTGTAACACGGACGGGAAGACGTGCGGCGCGATATTGGCGAGACGCCAGAACGAGTGTCAGGTCGGGCAGCGGTGCCGACGTACTCCCCTGGTCCAATTGACGCAGGTGAGACGTTTCGTCATCGGTCAGGCGAATTGTCGATTGCAACACCTGGCCAACCGGGCCCAGCACGACGAAGTCTGCCCCCGACAATCCCGCCATTTGCCGCAGGACGTTTTCCGTCAAAGGGAATCCGGCATCCGCCAGGGTACGAGCCAATCGACGCAGGTTTTCCTGCTCTTGATCCCGCGCGAACCTTGCTCCAATCCATGCCCCCGCAAGACTGGCGACTGCGACCCCCGCCAGCACAACCACCAGCATCGGAACCAGCAATTGTTGTTGAATCGGCCGACGCATTGAAAATTGTACTTTCGCGGGAAATCCAAACGAGGAACTGGTGCTGACCTTAACACGACGGATACGAGCGGTTCCAGTCTCCCCGTGACAACTCGATGTTTCATGCGGTCATGATTGGCATACCCAGCCAACGGAACTCGTCGTGCATCATACAATCGAAGAGATTTCAATCATGATTCTTCATCATTCTGCCCCCATCGTTCTGCCCAAACTCAAAAAAGCACACGCGCGATCGGCGCGGGTCTCTGACCCCGCCGAAACCGACGACCGAAGGTCTCCTCTTCTCGCTGATCGCGTTTCATTACGGTTAAGACGATCAGCCGCTGGGAGCTATCCCACGGTTCGAACCGGACGCTAGCGAGTTCCGGCGGATGGGTTAAACACTGTTCGGCTTTTTTACCACGAAGGTCACGAAGAACACGAAGGGAAAGAAGAATGAAATACGTTTCCAACCGTCCATAAACATCTAAGGAGCAACCCGTCGCTCATTTGGAAAACTCTTCGTATTCAAACTTCGTGCTCTTCGCGTCCTTCGTGGTGAATCT
>CAIWEX010000750.1 GCA_903911795.1 uncultured Schlesneria sp. | reverse complement strand
TCAAGCAGTGATCCCAGGGCCATCGCTCCGAGTCCGACACCGCAATCGCGAAAGAAGTGCCGTCGCGTATTTTCTCGCAGGCGAAATTGTTCGAAAGCAGAATCGTGCATTCGTCTGATCCTTGGGTCGAAACTCAATTGCGACAATCTGGAGGCTGAACCGTTACTCCGCGAGCGGGACCGCGCCATCCAGATATCGCCAGTTCTTCAGAAAGTTGATCAGGTCGGCCATTTGTTCCACAGAGATCGTCTTTTCCATTCCAATCGGCATCAGCGACTGCCCGCTGGATTTTAATTCATCAACGTCACCGCGTAACACCGTTTCTTCTTTTCCTTCCGGCAGCCGAATCGTAATCGACGATGCCGTTTCGTTTTTCACGAGACCGGTAAAGATGCGTCCCTGTTTCGTGACGAGTGTGTAGGCGAAGAAGTTGGCATCCACCGCTCGATTCGGGTCAAGGATGTTGGTGAGCAGGTAGGCAGGGGTCTTGTCTCGCGTATCGCCGATGTCTGGCCCGACGTTGACACCCAGATTAGCAACGCGATGACATGTGACACAATTCTTTTCGAAGATCGCACGACCACGAGTCGGATCACCTTTGATATCCAGTGCTGGCTGGTATTTCGTCATCACGGCTGCTCGATCTGATGAGGCCCCTGAAAACAGTTTTGCCGAGCGAGCCACGATCTCGGGGTTGCGGTGCTTTGTCAGTCTGGCTTGACGCGTGATATCGACTTCGGCTGGCTTGATCAGATTCTGCTCAAGTCTGTCCAGCAATAGGAGCGTACGCGATTCATTGGCGAAGAGAACATCCAGGAATGCGCGACGCAATTGCGGTGTCTGGCTGTCGAATGACTCAAGTAGCCGCGTTCCGATCATGTCGGCGCTCGACTGGCTGACCGTATCCAAGGCTGCCAGGCGCAACTGGACTTCCTCAGAGGAAAGAGCCAGATCGAGTATCACTTTGGCTACGGCTGGATTTGGCAGATGTCGCAGGGTCTTCAAGATCAACAGTCGGCGTGCCAGCGGTGTTTCGGCATCGCCCACTTCATCAAGAGCACGAGTGATCAGAGGATCAATCAGGGGACGCTCGGTCTCACCAATTTGTTCCAGATGAGTCTGCAGAGTGACTCCACGGCGTGCCGCGCCCTGGCCGAATCCGCGTAATCCCGCCAGTTGCAGGTCATGCACGACCTGAGTGCTGAGGGTCGGCGATTCAAATGTCAGCAGTGACTTGAAGTAGAGTTTTGCTGCTCCCGGAGCCATTTGTGCTGCCGCGACTTCGCTCAGTTCTTCGACCAATTCCGTGGCTCCGTCGGGTGTGGCACCGCTCGCCTGCCAGTGATCCAGCAGTTCGACGATTAACGATTCCGGAGGCGTACAGCGGATCGTCGCAACGGCAACTCTCAGCCAGGGATCTTCGGCACCGTGATCCAGAAGGTGGATCAGCAACTTGCGTTCGGTCCGTGCATCGTCGCTACGACCACTCAAATCGAGTGCCAGTCGGAAGCGGACACGATCGTCCGTTTCATCTTCGACAAGATCCATTGCTTCTTCGCCAAGCAGTTCGTCCAGGTTTTCACCGATCGCTGCCGCGACATGTTCGCGGACTTTCGCGTCGCGATTTTTGGTCTCGGACCAGGCGAGCACGGCTGGGGAGAGTCGTGATTCCAGGATTCGCAGCATCCACAGGACTCGCAGTCGGCTGCGTGTCAACTTGTTCTGCTTCCAGTTCGCCTTGAGTAAGTCGCGAACCTCGTGTGGATTCCGCTCCAGCAGAATGCGCATGGCCGTTTCGCGGTGCCAGGCATTGCGATGCTCCAGAAGTTCAATCATCTCTTTCGTCGAAAGTTTTTCGATCGGTTCGTCGGGACGTTCCTGAAGCATGTTTGGTTCAACAGACTTAATGCGCCAGATACGGCCACGATCACTGCCATCGAGCAAATCTTTGCGAGTCTTCAGTTCGTTTGGCATCCAGTCGGGATGCTCGATCACGGCACGATACATGTCGACCACGTACAATGAGCCATCTGGACCATTCGCAAGATTGACTGGTCGAAACCAGGTATCCGTACTCGCCAGAAATTCCTGGTTCTCATCAGCCGCGTGACTGGTGAACGTGGCACCCACTGGCGAAAGGACTTCGCGGTGAACGAGGTTTCCCGTTGGGTCGCAGGTAAAGGCATTGCCAAGGAATTCCGGGGGAAGTGCGTCGCCGCGATAGAATTGTATTCCGCAAGCGGCTGTGAACTGGTTGGCATGCAGCGTGCTTGTCGTCCAGGCCCGGCTGATGGGATACAACCGCGAGTTTTCGGCAAATGGGGCAACATCCTGCACCGTCTTCTTGACAGCGAGAAACGGGTTGCGGCGAATGTAATGGTCTTCCAGAACGACATGCTGAACCGGATTGCGATTGGTGCAAACGAATCGGTTTCCGTAGTCATCGAAACAGAGACCGAATTGCCCATTCCCTGACACGGCACCTGCTTCGCCAGTCAGCGGGTTGAATCGGAAATCAAATCCGGCCAGAGCGACAGGTTGTCCTTTGGCCTTCCATTCAGGTTTGACGGCGACGATCGTTCCCCCGCGCAGGCCGTTGGCGACGTAAATCCAGCCATCCGGGCCGAAGGTCGGATGATTGGCTCGCAGTTGTGAATTCTCCTGACTGAAACCGGTGAACCAGGTTTCCTTAATTTCAGCGCGACCATCACCGTCACGATCTGCAAAGAAGGCGATTTCGCCCGCTAGCGTGACGATGATGCCATCGCGCCAGGGGAGTACTCCTGTAGGGAACAGGATTTCGCTGGCAAATACGGTGGCGGATTCAAACCGACCGTCCTGATTCTTGTCGAGAAGCCGCTTGATCTGTGAGCGGGGCTTTTCGCCGCTCCCTGGTTTTGGACCGTAGGGATAATCTCGCATTTCGACGACCCACATTGCGCCGTCATTTCCGAAAGCGATGGCGACGGGATCGACGACTTCTGGTTCGGCGGCGGCAAGTTCGATCTTCAGATCGGGCGAAGCCAGCACAAAGCTCTTCAATGCTTCGTCCGTCGTCAAGGGACTCTTGACGATAGTCGCGGGCGCTGCATCCTGGGCGGCAACCGTCGATAGAGGTACCGCCATCAGGGTGGCCAGCATCCACAAACAACAGACCCGATTCACAAGTCGACTCCGATCGCAAGGAGATTAGAGGAGCGAGAATTCTCAATTCCTGTCCGTCAGCGGCAGTCCATTGTATTCTGATGACCCGCCTGTGACTGCTCAACATACGATAGACCGACCTCCGAAGGAATCCCATGACCCGCGTCGCGCTGTTTATTGCTCGTTTCTGTTCCTCGTCCTGGCTGGGGGCTGCGACCCTGTTTGTGATCGTCGGAGTGCTGGAAGTGACCCGTGGCGGCCTGGATTCGCGAACGCGAGACATCCTTGTCGGGCTCCGTTTTCCGCCATTTTATCTGACCGGAGCGATTTTAGTGGGTCTCTCCTGGGCGGGAGCCTGTGCCGCAGAATTCCATCCAGAACTACCGCAGCGTCGCCGGGCGTTTGCAGTTCTCAGTCTGCTGACTGTCATGGCGTTGATGACTATCGATTATTTCTGGATCTACACGCCGCTGGCGGCGATGGTGAATCCCCCCGGTCAGGCGCGTCCTGCAATGTTTATCACGTATCACGAGGCTTCAAAAAATATCAATTTTGCCGGGCTGTTCTTCTCGCTGGTTGCCGCATTTGCGCTCAATTGCCCATCACGGAATTCCGGCCGAGTTTCCTGCTGACGTACTGCCAGGAGCGTTGTTCTGTCACCTCCAGTTTGCCGGGGAAAATAATGACTCCTACCCTCTTTTCTGTCAGTTATGCCGGATTCTGGGGACAACACCGACTGGGATTGATTCCCTTTCTGGAAAAGGCTGCAGCTCTGGGATATCTCGCCGTCGAAATTGCGGCCAAGCGTCCTCATCTGTCGGTGCTCGATTTTCCCGATCTCGAATCGGTTGCCGAGGTAAAACAAGTTGCGGATCGATTGGGGATCGAGATCGCGACACTGGCGGGCTACACCGATTTCAC
>CAIWEX010000749.1 GCA_903911795.1 uncultured Schlesneria sp. | reverse complement strand
CTCGTTGAGCTGAGCCAGTGGAAATGAAAGTCTTCCTGCCGAAGAAAGGTAAGGAAGAATACGATGCCCCGTGGAGCAGGTACGCGTCACAGTCCGTCTCAACACACACACACACACACACACACGTGTTGACAGTCACTCACAAGGTTCGCCTAACCGAGTGAATTCGTATCAGGGAGACTGGCGCGGTATCCGCAAACACTGTTTTGCATCGCGCGTTCCAGAATCTGCTGAAAAACAACCTTTGCGTGCGGATGCCCTACAGTCGTATCGAGAATCCCGATAATTCCGATTGTCGGGAAGGCGACGTTGGTTACGTGTCTGCAATCGCTGCGATCACCTAGACAGGGCGGGTTACAGATCGCTGCTAATCCCCGGTTTTCAGTGTTTTCAATTCAGATCGCCTGACAATCGTCTTGATTTACTGTCAACCTAGGCGCCTGCTGTCCAGTTCCTGAGCCACGAAGTCCTCGTACCTTTGAGGCTTCTGCCGTTCTAACGGTTGTACACGGTGAACTGGCGTGACTTTCGTACTCGCTCCCTCGCCAGCTCGAGTTCGTGCTCCGCCAGAAAAACTTTCCGTGAAATCGACAGCACCTCGATGGACTACAATTCAGGCATCAAGGATGAATCGGCAATTCGACGAGTTTCTGCGTGAACACGCAAACTTCTTCTGGAGCAAGTTGCGAAAGTCGTATTCTATGCCTCAAAACCTCAAACTACAGCGCTGTGGGGCAGGTGACTCTGGTAATGATTGCTGGAGGCTCGCCGGTTGCGGCATGAGGCCGATGAATCACTGACGACATTACCTCTCGACAACCTCATCATCGATGGCATTGCGCGATCGGTGATGAGGATTTTCACGAACACCGGCTCAGACGCAGGCGTCGAGCCTTGCAAATTTCGATAGTTCGTAATCTGGCCGTTGAATTGAAATGAGCAATCACCAAAGGAACCGCACGATCTTGTCTTCGAACGCAGCTGGCGCCTGGCCTGGAATCATTTTCCAACGAATTGCTGCAAGGGAGTCGGAATCGCTTGCGACGTAAAAGAATGGTTCCCCTGGATCGTGATCGTGTATTGATTGATCGACGATGCCACTTTCGGTATTGATGCGACATCAGCGGACAGGTTGTACCCGGGGGCGACTCGAATCCACGGGATTGATTGCGAGACCAGTCCATCGCACGCAGTGATTCGCAGGCATTGCGGGAAACCTCCGCAGAGCGTGATCACTGCGGCCTTGTTGTCGCCGTCCTGACCGCAGGAAAGCTGGCAGGCATGGATTGCCACTTTCGAGCCGCGAAACGGACTGCGAGTGTTGATGGGGGCGCGATGTAAGATCGGTGCGACGCCCGCTCCTTCACCACTGAATCGAACTCGCTCGGCAACGACGGAGCCACCGTTGTCGCTCCAGTATGCGTTGATTTGCTTTGGGGCTGATCCATCCTCTGCGGGGACGATCGGGGCAGCGGGAACCAATGTGACATTGTAGAGTCCCAGGGTCCCGCCATTGCTGTAGATCCCGTTTGAACGCTGGAATCCGGCATTTTTAACCCAGGCCCCGTCTTGAGGGATGTTATTACCGCGAAAATGCGCCTCGCAGTCACTGAATTGCGTGGTGTCGCAATGTGTGTAGACGGCACGGGCTCCGTCCCATCGGCAGCGATGAAACGACAGCGTCGTTGATAAGTGCCGATCATCCACTGTGCCATCGGCAATCACGGAGTATTCCGACCATCCTTGAAACGCACAGTCGCGGAACGTCAGAAAGCTCGAATCCAGGTTGGCGTTGCTGAATGTGACTTGCGATTGTCCTCCAACAAACTGCATCGCCGTAACGCGGTTCTGATAGCCGCCGTTGAAGTCCAGAATTCCAGATGCCGGATCAGCCTGAACCAGAATTGAATCTTCGCCTCGCAAGGATTGGTACGGGCAAAGTTTAATTGACTGCGAGATCCGGTATTTGCCGGCTGGGAAGAAGAGTTCTGGGCAACTTCCCATGTAACTTCCACCGGTCAGCTGAATTGCCTTCAACTTTGCTTTACAGTCGTTGGCTGCAGTCTGGATCGCCGTCGTGTCGTCAGCGATGCCATCGCCAACAGCGCCGAAGTCTTTTACGCTGACTGTAAAAAAGCTCAAAACAAACAGCAGCGACGTCATCGTCTACTCTCCGGATTCGTCGTTGATTCCAAACGGCATCTGAACGAAGTGATCGCTCCTCCGCGAGCCACACGGCGAACTTTTTTCCTGCATCCTCGCCGGACAGTCCGTTGCACTACGGCAGTGCTGGAAAACCTGCCATTCACTATTTCTTCAGCAATGGCACCGATCTTCGTGAACACGGCACCAAAACGAGTTGTTGCCAGTCAGAGGCGTAAAATCACCGTAACAAAACAGAATCGACGACTCTGATCAGGCGTTCGATCTCGAAATCCTGTGAAATTTACAGATGCCACCCCCGTATCCACGCCAACCCGTGACGCGGCGATTCACTTGCTCGATAAGCCTCATCATCGGGAATCCCTTTTCTCGAGGGCATCGCATTCCCATCCGGGCATCAAACGGTGAAGCTGCGATAGTGCACCCGCATCATCTCGCGAGAAAACACAGTAGAGCTGAACAACAGAGCCCGTGCGTGGTCGCTTGAGCGTTGCCAGGTATAGATTCTTGACAGGTTGCGGTACACAACTTTCGTCCATGCCACAGGACCTTCTTTTCGGGCGGACGGTTCACCGCCATTTTTGAATCATTGAAAACGTGCCGCCGTGGATTGGACTGCCCCGGCACTTAGAGCAACAGAAAGGAACACTACTCCCGACTCTCACGGCTTATCGGCGGATGAGTGATTTTTTGGTGCTGAGCCACTCTGGAGGGAATCCGCGTCCCTGAT
>CAIWEX010000748.1 GCA_903911795.1 uncultured Schlesneria sp. | reverse complement strand
GTCCTATCTATTCGTCATCGCCCGCAACCTCTATTTGCATCAACTCCGCCACACCAAACGGCAGCAACCGTTGGACGAAACTCTTAACCATTCCCGAGAAACATCCTTCCTTGCTGAAAGACGTCGTTGCAACTCTGAGCACGGCGAGCAATCAAACGGCTCTGGTGATGCCGTCGCTCAAATCGTTTGCTGCTTCGCCTGATCCTACCGTCCGAGCGGAGGCGATTCGGGGGATGGGGAATCTGGCTCCGACGGAAATCGGCAAAGAGTTAAAGGCGGCTCTGGAAGATGTGGAACCCCAAGTCCGTATCGCCGGGGCGATGACTCTGACGCAAATCCTTTACTCGTCTCAACCCAACCTCAGTAATGGAAAATGGAACTTTCGTAATTCTTCTGGTGCAATTACTTTAAGTAGTGATTCAAGTGGTTACCACGCACCAGTCGGGGTAGCAATCGAAGAAGACGTCCCCCAAAGTGGAGTGTCTGGCCTGCTGCGAAGTCTGTTTGGTGGTTCACCACGCCCCGTTGCTCCGAGGCCCGCTGCCCCCAAGCCCGTTCTACGCCCCGCCGAAAAGAACAAAACCGAAAGCGACGACAAACCGGACAAATCGCTCGAAATTGGCGAAGCTCGCGATAAATGGGTACTCGACTTCCGGCAGGATAAAAAACGCCCTGCCGACCAACTGGCTTTGATCCCGCTGCTGGAGAAGATGTTTGCATCCACGTCTGAAGCAGAGCGGATCGCCAGCGTCGTTCCATTGACAGCCCTCGGCGTCGAGTCGGTTCTGAGTCAGGTCGCAGAACTCGCGTCGTCCGGGCATGGCGATGCGGGCGATGTGCTGGAGGTTTTGCGCTGGACGACGTTTGCAGAACGCGAAAAGATCTACGCGGAACTCATGAAACGCCCCAACCTTCACAAGGTATCGGGCCAGGTGATGTCGATCGTCCCTCGAAATCACGATCTTCGTGATGCCGACTTCCTTTGGGCTCTTTGCGATGTTCCCGAGACGGAAGTCAGTGATCTCAGTGGTATCAGTTATGCACTGCGCCAGCTTTATCTGGGGGAACGGTATTGGGACACCAATTCGATCACACCAGCGACGAAGCGGCGCATCTATGCGGCGGCAGAAAAGCAACTGGAATCGCCAGCAGGTTTGCGACACCTGATGGCGCTGACGTTTATGTACGAAAACATCCCGGCGGAGCCGGAAGAAGAGATTCAACGGATTCACGCGTCGGCCCGGGCGCTCGCGGACAATTCCATGCTGCCCGAGAAATTGCGATCCGACGCATTACAGATTGCGCTGCTGACACTCGATTCTGAAGAGCGTAACAGTCAATTGTTGAGTCTACTGCAATCGGGTCAACCTGTGGAACGCTTGCTTGCACTGCGTTCGCTGACTCGCGAGGGGGGCCTCGGTCGGCTCGCTTATTCACATACGACCCTGAATATTCGCAACGCGAAACCACGTTCGACACCGCGAGGCCAGCAGATCCAGCCAGAACCGCCCGAAGGGGTGACTGCGGA
The DNA here is from genome assembly GCA_903911795.1 of uncultured Schlesneria sp. Lineage (GTDB taxonomy): Bacteria > Planctomycetota > Planctomycetia > Planctomycetales > Planctomycetaceae > Schlesneria. The sequence goes on along the minus strand of CAIWEX010000748.1, from coordinate 5,082 downwards.
AATGGTCCGACCACTCCTGACTCACTCAGATGCGGAAATTCGCGCCCTGGCAGGTTACATACTCGCGGTCTCGGGTGAATCGGTCGGCCTGCCTCCCTTGATTGAATACTGGCGGGTTCATGGCAAGGAAGACGATGACTGGAGCCGATTTGTCTACAGGGCGATTGCAGCGACAGACGAAGGCCAGCACCTGCCCGTGCTGAAACAGATTTATTCGAACCTCGAAAACTACAACGTCAATGAATTCTATTGGACGATCCGTATTATGACTGGCCCCAAGATCCTTGAGCTTCGCAAGCAGATCCGCACCGAGAAAGGGGCTGAGGCCCTGCGGTAACAGCGTGGTTCACAGGGAACAACTTATCGGCCTCGCGCATTCTCGATTGACCGTTTAAAAAGGAACTCGCACGTGATTCAGTTCAACAATGTCGCTTTGGCGGCGATCATCTTGACGTTACTTGGCAGTGCAACTCCGGCCGAAGAATCACGCGTTGTGACAGCCACCGGCCGCGTGACTCTGAAGCAGATGCCAACATCGATGCGGATGTCGATTCAGTTCAAGGAAACGGGCAAGGACGTCACAGAGGCCCTCAAAAACTTGAAGGATCGTCGTGATGCGGCAACCGCCACGTTGATCAAGCTCGGGGCGATCAAGGACTCGATCCGGGAAGGAATTCCAGGGACCGTCGGAGAAGATCCTCAGTCTGCCCGAATGATGGCGATGATGCAGCGACACAATCCTGGGGCGGTTCCCAAGAAGAAAAAGGGGGCAGCCAAAGTCACGCTGACTGGATCTCTGAGTGCCGAATGGGAACTTTCTGGTGACAAGTTGGAAGAGACCTTGAAACTGATTCAGTCGATCAAGGACAAGATTGCTGCTGCAGAACTGGCAGGACCGTCGAGCAAGAAAAAGCTGACACCTGAGGAGTTGGAGGAAATGGAAGAAGCCGAAATGCTGCAGCAGGAAATGGGTAACCACATGGAGCAGAAAGTCGGTGAACCGGGCTACATGTTCACCGTTCGAATTTCGGAAGAGGAGGCGCAGAAAGCACGTGCTGCAGCTTTCCAGAAGGCGAAGCGTCAGGCCGAACAACTGGTGGCTTCCGCGGGCCGAAAGCTTGGAAAATTACACGGACTTCAATCGCACGGTGAAAGTGGTTTGAATGACCACTTTCAGATCGATGGATATCTCTCACACGGTGCCGGTGGATTGATGACTGACACAGATGAGGTTGATGAACTGCTGGTGAAAAGCCCCACGTTCGGGAAGATCCCGTATGTCGTTGCGGTTCAGGCCATGTTTGACATCGACGAATAGTTTGTTTCTTTGACTCAAACCCTTAAGGTGAATTTTTCTATGTCCGATTTCGACTCGTCGCGGCGTTCGTTCTTGAAGATTTCAGCGGCACTGGCGGGAGCGACGTCACTCGTCGGAAGCGTAATTCAAGCTCACGCAGATGATGGCACGGGGCCATTGATGGCCTATGTCGGAACTTTCAGTTCGCCACTCAAAGACGTACTGCCGACTCAAGTCGATCTGCCACCTGGAAACGGCCGCGGAATTCACTTGTTCCAGGTGAATCGCAAGACGGGAGCGATGACGGCGGGTGGACTGTTTGAAATGGGGACCAGTCCGAGTTGCCTGGTCCTGAACTCAGCAGGAGACCGATTGTATTCCGCGAATGAGACGGATCGGGTCGGCGAGAATAAAGAAGGAACGGTCAGTTCGTTTTCCGTCAACCGCAAAAATGGCTCGTTGACGTTGCTCAATACGGTCCGTTCGGGAGGTGCCGGGCCGACATATGTGAGCATTCATCCGACGGGAAAGTATTTGCTTGTGGCAAACTACTTCGGCGGTTCGGTCGCAGTTCTGCCGATCCTGGCTGATGGCAAATTGGGCGAGGCAGCTTGCGTCAAAAATGATTCCGGAAAGATTGGCCCAACCAAAGCAGTCAACGCTCCTCCAGGAAGTTTTGCTTTCAGCGGGCATGATCGCACGCATGCTCACATGATCCAGTCTGATCCTTCGGGACGCTTCGTGCTGCATGTCGATCTTGGACTGGATCAGATCTTCGTCTGGAAGTTCGATGAACAAATGGGGCAACTGACACCCATTGACCCGCCCGCCGTTTCATTGCCTCCAGGTGACGGTCCGCGTCATTTCCATTTTCACCCCAATGGGAAGTGGTTCTATTCCATTCAGGAAGAAGGATCGACCATCGTGGTCTTTGACTACGATGCCAAGTCCGGACGATTGGCTGCGAGACAGACGATTTCGACCCTTCCACCAGGCTTCGCCGGCAGCAATTTCTGTTCAGAGATCCTGGTCTCGGCCGACGGCAAATACGTCTATGCCGGGAATCGACTGCACGACAGCATTGGCATTTTCTCGATTGGTCCCAACGGTGAACTGTCATTCGTCAGGGAAGAATGGACGCGAGGAAATTATCCTCGCAGTTTCAATTTCGACCCCACCGGCCAGTTCCTGTACTGCTGCAACCAGCGCGGTGATAACATTGCTGTCTTCCAGGTCGATCACAAGACAGGTGGCCTGAAGTTTACCGGGCATTACACCCCCGTCGGGAATCCGTCAATCATTATCTTTTGCGAGTTGACGGGTTGAATTCATCGTGGGCATTCGTCAATCGTTGTGGAATTGCGTCGTCAGTAATTTCGGCTGAAATCGACGACAACGTACCGCACCTGGCTTTCGTCTATTCGTACGCTCCCGGAAAACGAAGATTTGCCGTTGATTCGGCATCTGGTTTCCCCTGTCGAACTGTGGACCAGGTAACTGACTTGGCTTCACGCTTTTGACGCCTTCTTACCACGCTGGTATCGGCTCTCTGCCCACACCAGCACCGCAGCGCTGAGAAAGATCAGCCATTCGTAAAACGCCAGTTTGCGGGTCATCGGTTGAATGTCGGTGTAGAGGAAGAAACTCACACTTCGGAACATGACGATGCAGGCGTGGACGATCAGGCAGACCAGCAACGAGTATTCAATTTGCCTGGATCGAATGAGTGGAATGAGAAAAATGACGGCGAGTGCCAGTTCGAGACCACCGTAGATGACGAAAAACTCCGATTGCCCTGAACCCGGTTTGAGATCAAAGCCAACAAGCTGCGAAGTCTGGACTGGCATCAGCGAACACCAGCAGGCGAGATACAGGTAAGTGATTCCAACCACAGTTAAGAAGATTCGTGATACGATCATGGAAAGTGCGACTCCAAGTTCACAGAAATTTGCAGTTAACGAAAAAGAACCGGCCAGCGTACCACGACATACGGGTTTGTTCGCAGGGAAACTGTATTTGGCTGTCACCGCACGTTCAATCGCTGGATTCTGTCGGCGTAAAATCGCATGTCGTCGTGATAGTGAACTCGTTCGAGCGGAAGGCGACGTGAGTCTTTGGCTCAATTGGCACGACATTCATGAGTCAATGTCGCTACAATCGCCCGTGGTCAGGTCGAGCGGACGGTCAACTTTTGAGAAAGTCACGGAAATGCCAAAAGCGATCATGTCATTTGTAGTCGCTCTGGTGATTACGGTTTCGTCCGCTGTCTTGTTTGCAGCCGACAATAAGCCACGAACGGGAACGACTCAGAAGTTTGGCACCGGGACAATAACCAACCGATCTGATGGCTCGAGCAGCAAAACTCAGCCATTTGGCAGCGGCACAATGACGTCGGAGCGTGACAAGAGCGGCAAGACCGTCACAGGAACGACGCAGAAGTTTGGAACCGGGACGATTACGAACCGTTCAGACGGTTCCACGATCAAAACCCAGCCATTTGGAAGCGGCACGATAACAACGGAACGTGACAAGACTGGCAAGACCGTGACCGGAACTACGCAAAAGTTTGGCACCGGGACGATTACGAACCGTTCTGATGGCTCCAGTAGCAAAACCCAGCCGTTTGGTACTGGAACAATAACTACGGACAAGCCAGGCAAAGCTTCGTCGTTTTCGACCACGAAAAAGAAGTAGTCAATCCGTGCCAATTTCTGAATGCGTTCGGCGTCGTATGAAATGCCATCCATCCAAAAACCGTCCGTCGAATCAATCCGCAGCTTTTTGACGGCGCAGTCAAAGTTGCTTTTCAGCTATTCGGCTGTGGGAACCACGGCGACAACTTCGCCCGCTGGTTACGTCGTCGATCACACCCGCATCAAGTTGGGCGAAGGTGAGGCCGTTTTTCATTCAGCGAAATCGGCATTGCAGCGGTGGGACCATTTCCAATTGGGCTGGGTGGAGACGTGGCCACCGAATGTGCCGATCAAGTCAAACGAGGTAGTGGCGATTCTGGGGCGTGCCGGTGGATTGTGGTGGCTCAACTCGTGCCGGATCGTCTACGTCGTGGATGAATCTGGAACGATCAGCAAGTTCGGCTTCGCCTATGGTACTTTGCCCGGCCACGCTGAAAGTGGTGAAGAGCGATTCATGATCGAATGGGACTGAGGCGAAAACACCGTTTGGTACGATATTCTGGCGTTTTCAAAACCGAAGCATTTCTTGGCCCGACTTGCCTATCCCATGACCCGCTGGACTCAGAAAAAATTCGGCAGGGATTCGGCAGCGGCCATGCTCAAGGCGCTTCGTTTGGAGTGAGAAACCTCAATTAACCAATAGATGAGATAGGGTGCAACTCAGATGAACAAGGACTGGATTGCGTTTCATCTTCGTGAAGGCTTGGATGAATTGACTCGGACAATTGCAGCAATCGAAGAAAGACAGGATTTCGAAGAGACCGAGTTCGAGATTGCGATGGCTCATCTCTACAACCATTTGAACACGGCGTGGAACTCACGAAATGCCGACGATGAACGAACGGCAAAATGCTCTGACGAAGACTTCTTTGCATGGAGAGCATTCCCAGCGGACATTCAGATGGGACGACCTTGAAACAGCCAACACAATCAGAGTCAGTCGCCCACATCGCTGACAAACCTAGTTCGTCTACATTCTGCGATGCGCTGACGGAACGCTGTACACCGGGATCACCAACGACTTAACCCGTCGCTGCGACCTGCACAACGCTGGAACAGCTTCACGGTACACTCGGAGCCGCCTGCCTGTTG
>CAIWEX010000747.1 GCA_903911795.1 uncultured Schlesneria sp. | reverse complement strand
CTTCTTCGAGATCCAGCTTGTCTTCGGGCTGCTCAGCGAACTTTTGGATGGCATCCTGAAGAGGAATGCGAAGCTGCTGCCGCAGGATGGCGGCCGCGCGCGACCGCACTTCCACCGATTTGTGGTTCAGCGCTGTTTTCAGTTGCGAAACTGCTGATTGTCCAAATTGACGAAGCTCCGTCGCCGCCGCTTCACGCTCGTCGAACAAGGCAGAGCCCAATTGCTGAATCAGCTTTGAAATCCGTGCGGACTCTTCAGGGCGTACATCATTCTCGCCCGCTCCAGACGAAGCGGCGACGTACCACCCGAGTACGAGTACCAGAGTCAAATTGAGTTTCAGTTTGAACATTTCACTTCATTGGCTGTACCAGACATCGCCTCTCGAAGCGATCACTGTTGACGCATGTGTTCATTGAACGGGATGTCACTTGAATTACAACCCTGGATCGTGATCCTGGCGAAGAATTCACAAAAATCAAACTTTCTTCAGGTAGCCGTAACAGAGGCCTCTGAAGGTAGATCGTCATGGTGTCAGCGTGTACCTTTGATGTGCTCGCCCGGAATCGGGATCGCGCCTGGCGCGGCCTGGATTCGGTTGCCGACCCGACTGGAAACGGCGTTCACCAGTCCGGCAGTTTTTCGGGTGCATCGCACGGAGGAATGATCGCCACACATGTGAGGAGGAAAGCATGTCATTTATTCGCACGGGGAGCCTTGCGCTCGCACTCGTCGCGACGGTCACCGGAACACTCGCGGCAGGCGAGACAACTGGGGCTGACGATTCTGATGCCCCACGGTGGCGTCGCAGTTACAAACAAGCAGCCGAAGAGGCTCGCCAGAGGAGGCGACCAATCCTCGTCAAGATCACGGCAACCTGGTGTGGGCCCTGTCGACAGATGCAGCAACTGACGTTCACGGATGAGCGGGTCCGCCGTCGCCTGCGACGCGATTTCGTCCTGCTGGAACTGGATGCGGATGAGCATCCTCAACTGATCGCCGACTTCAAAATTGAAGCGTACCCCACCACGCTCGTCGTCTCACCCGAACTGAAGATCGTTAAGCGTCTTTCCGGCTTTCAGTCGGCGGGGGATCTGGTCAGTGTTCTGGAGATGGTCCGAATCAAAGACGATACGGACGATTCCAGTGAAGTTGATGATTCCGATGCCGTATCCGCACTGGCTGCAATGAATGTCAGCCACCTGGGATTTGACGGATTCTGCCTGGCGAGTCTGTTGGACGACAATCGCCTTCGAAAGGGATCGGCAGAATTCACGACCGAGTACAAGGGACAGAGAGTCTGTTTCCACTCGGATGATCACCGTCAGCGTTTCCTGGCAGACCCCGAGCGTTACTGGCCGGTCGCCAATGGAAACTGCCTGGTCAGTTCCCGCGACGCAGGCTCCTCTGCAACCGGGGATCCGCGCGTTGGCGTAATCTGGCGAGGCAAGCTGTGGTTTTTCAGCGACCGGGAAACTCAACAGCGCTTTATCCAGATGCCTCATCAGTACGCTGAAAGCCTGTAAGCTGACAGGTTGAATGGCCGTCGCATGCCCAGAAGTGTTGTCAACCAACTCGCTTTTGGGTGCCACGGTCTTGGAGTCTTCGACAAGGCCATGCTAATTTGGCACGGCAGAGCGGCACGGTGGCCCAGACATCGCTTTGGATGTCTGGGTCGGAATCATTTGCCGAGTGCTTGGGTTCTTGCTTGAGCACCGCACCGCGGTTCCTCGGCATCATTCACCGTTGTGGCGCAATTGGAGTAGAATGCGAACGAACATCTTTTTCTCGTTCAAGCAACAATTCCATGAGCTTCGCACCAATCGTTTCGTCAAGTCGACCACCGGGCCCTCGAGGCCACTGGCTGTGGGAGAATGTTGCGGCATTTCAGTCGGATCGACTGGGATTCATGAGTGATGTCGCCCGCGATTACGGCGGCGTCGCCTACATTCGATTCGCGTCGCGGAAAGTCTGGCTCGTCACGGAACCGTCTGTGATTGAATCTGTGCTGGTCACACAGGCTCGGCAATTTCGAAAGCACTTTGCCCTGCGAATCAATCCCGTCGTACTCGGCAACGGGTTGTTGACCAGCGAAGGAGACTTCTGGTTGCGACAACGCCGGTTGGCACAACCGGCGTTCAATCGGAATCAGATTGCCAGTTATGTACCGACATTTGTCGGGCATACAGCGCGAATGCTGGATCGGTGGAAATCGGGCGAAAGTCGTGATGTTCTACATGAGATGATGGCACTGACCTTGGGTATTGCTGCCAAAACATTATTTGGGGCCGATGGTGATTCACTGGCCGAGCGAGTCCGAGCCGCGCTGAACGTGACTCAGGAAGAATTCGTCCGACGGATCGCCAGTCCGATTCAGATCCCCAATTGGATTCCGACCGCCAGAAACCGACGACTGATGCGGGCTGTCCGAGATCTCGACACGATCGTCTATGATTTCATTCGCCAGCGCCGCTCATCGCAGGAACCGCGTGACGACCTGCTGTCCCGACTACTCGCTGCACGTGATGACGGTGCCGGCGGAGGAATGTCTGACAAGCAGTTGCGAGATGAATGCCTGACCATCTTTCTGGCTGGCCAGGAAACAACAGCACTCGCCCTCTCGTGGACGTGGTATCTGCTGGGTTCCCATCCGGATGCGGCCGCGCGAATCTACGCGGAAGTCGACACCGTTTTGCAGGGACGCGTACCAACGCTGGACGTCTTGCCACAACTCCGCGAGACAGAGTTTGCCTTGCTGGAGTCGATGCGACTTTATCCACCAGCTTTCATTGTTGGACGCGAAGCCTTGGTGAATACCGAAGTCGGCGGCTACCCCTGCCGACGCGGAACAACCGTGTTGATGCCGGAATCGGTCGTTCATCGCGACCCGCGATTCTTTCCCAAGCCGGACGAGTTTCTACCTGAGCGATGGCGGGACGACCTGGAGAAGCGGCTTCCCAATTGCGCGTACTTCCCATTCGGAGCGGGGCCGCGGATCTGCATCGGCAATACATTCGCCATGATGGAAATGACGTTGGCTCTGGCCATGATGGCTCAGCGATTTCAATTCACGCTCACACCAGGTCAGCAGATCCGAATGGGCGTACAATTCACGCTACGCCCCAGTCCTGCAGTGATGACGACTCTCGTACCACGAATTTGATCAGCGTTTAACTCTCAACAGGCTATGTTTGTAGCCGTAGCCGAAGTAGATCACCAGGCCTAAGCCCATCCAGGCGAACAGCCGCCACCAGTTTGCGGATGGGAGCGAAAACATCAGTAGCAGGCAGGTCAGAATTCCCAGGATTGGAATCAACGGAACCAACGGGCACCGGAAAGGGCGTGGGGCATCAGGATTTGTGACTCGCATGATCAGCACGGCGGCACAGACGATGACGAATGCGAACAGTGTTCCGATGTTGGTCAGGTGCAAGAGTGCATCAATGGGCAAGAAGCCAGCCAGGAAGGCGACGAAAATTCCGATCGCAATCGTGCTCTTCCATGGTGTCTGAAATCGGGGATGGATCTCCGCAAAGAAGGCTTTCGGAACCAGGCCATCGCGAGCCATCGCCAGAAACACGCGGGGCGCACTAAGCATCATCACCAGTAGAACGGATGTCATTCCTGCCACGCCTGCCGCGGCGATAATTGCTTCGGCCCAAGGCAGGTTCACCTGATGGAACGCAGATGACACACCCGAATCGATATTGATTTTGTCGTACTTCACCATCCCTGTCAGGACGGCGACAACCAGAATGTAAAGGACCGTACACAACACGAGCGAGGCGACGATTCCGATTGGAACATCCCGCTGCGGGTTCTTGGCCTCTTCAGCGTGTGTCGAGACCGAGTCAAAACCGATATATGCGAAGAAGATGATGGCCGCACCTGCCAGCATCCCCACAGGATTGCCGTTGGCGTCCACTTGCCCAGAGATATGACACCCGAACAGATTCAGTCCTGTCCATCCGTATGGTGCGAAGGGGACCCAGTTCGATGGCTGGATATAGAATGCACCGACCAGAATCACAAACAAAACCGCGGCCAACTTGATAAACACCATCAAGGCATTGAAGCTGGCACTTTCGGAAATCCCCTTCACCAGGATGGCGGTAATCACGGCCACAATCACGACTGCTGGTAGGTTAAACCACGATCCCGTCAGGATGTACTGTTCATTGTGGTAAATGACAGTGGCCCGGTTCAGGAAGTCAGGGAGATGAATTCCCAGTTTTTTAAGGACTTCTTGCGAATAACTCGACCACGAATTCGCCACAGTGGCGGCACCAACGGCATATTCCAGGATGAGGTCCCAGCCGATAATCCACGCGAACAACTCGCCCAGCGTCACGTAGGCGTAAGTGTAAGCACTCCCCGCTACAGGCGCCATCGACGCGAATTCTGCATAACAGAGTGCTGCGAAAATACAGGTCAGCCCGGCGACGACATAGGACAGCATCAACGCGGGGCCAGCCACATCGTGAGCCGCTTTTCCGGTAGCGGCAAATATCCCCGCCCCAATGACGGCACCAACACCAAGGGCCGTCAGATTGATTGGCCCGAGTGTCCGCTTCAGCCGTTGGTCCCCCTTCATTTCCTCAAGGAGCAGATCCAGTCGCTTGGTTTCAAAAAGTTGACGCCAGTTCATTGTGATTGATTTGTCCGGAAGAAATGATCTGTTCGAATCGGGCCCAGCACGTCAGTGGCCCGTCCCTAACTAAAGGAATAACCTTGTGCGAAGTTGTGCGCATCGGTAAATCAGGAATTTGCAAACACTTGTGTTGTTTTGCAGGCGCACCCAAGTGAAATGAGTTCATTGTGGGTATTGTGTAGAAAGTGCTTCGTGTTTGGAAGTCGAAGCGAGAGCGAAGAATGCTGGTGTCCGAATCGATGGTCCGAGTAGACGCTGGTTGGCGTATGCGAAGTGAGATTATCCGCAATTTGGTGTATGGAGAATCTCTCGAATTCTTCGTTGCATTCCCCGTTGGGCCAACTGGCCTACCATTCCATCTGATTTTCATGTGACACGAGAATCATGGCATGGTGGTT
>CAIWEX010000746.1 GCA_903911795.1 uncultured Schlesneria sp. | reverse complement strand
CGCTCGGCACTGCTTGACGGAAGACCGTCAAGCAGTGGCACGATTTTCAGTGGAACCCATTACCGTGGCTTTCCCCCAACAAATTAGTTTTTCGAAGGGTTCATCATGCTGCTTCGTTTTTGGATCGCAATCACCAGCCGATTCGACGTGATATCGCTCGAGGACGAATTAACCCACGGCGACGTGACGTACGGGACGATCCGCTGATCTTGCTGGAAGTCCATTCCACGAAAGGCCCAGCAATCGACATCGGGCAATTCGGACACTAACTCAGTCAGTTCCGCAGGATTGGGAGCCACGTATTTGCCGGCAAATCGTGCGATCGTTTTCTGGACGATCGGATTATTCTTATTAGGAACAATCACGACGATCCGGCCACCAGGACTGACACGATCCCAAAGTGATCGAAGAGTCTTCTGCCAGCCGACAAGCTGCAACAATTCGATGCAGAACATCAAATCGAATTGACCAAGCGACTTGCAGAAATCTTCGTTTTCCGGCGTTCCAATTTCCCAGCGAACTTGCGGGTGGCGTTCCCGGCAGGCGTTGATCGAATCGGCGATGATATCGACGCCAACGACTTCTTTTGCCTGAAGAGCGGCTAATGCCAGCGAAAGCTGGCCGCGTCCGCATCCAACGTCTAAACAACGCTTTCCGCTAATAGGGCCTGCCGCTTCCAGTGCGATACCAAAGGTCTGGCCCTGGACATGCGCGTTCGAATAATCCAGCCACGTATTATCGGTCGCGTAAACTTTTTGATAGTAGTCTACCCATGACGCGTCCAGTGAATCGGCCATCAATCAGACTCCATTGAAATGGTCTTGAGTCAATTTCGCGAACTCAAACAATTGACAGCAACTTTCGATTCAAAGTTCTGAAAGCGTGTCAATACGTCTTACAATCGCTACAACCCTCAAATTCGACCAAATCGATGGCGATACTTTCGTGTTTTCGGGATTTAAACCTTCTTCTGAATGACGAATACCAGGCGATTGGATGCAAACCCGGAAATCATCTCGTTTGTCCAGGGTGAGGTGACATACGGCAAAATTCGCTGATCTTGCTGGAAGTCCATCCCACGATAGGCCCAGCACTCGACTTCTGGCAGCGTCCCGACAAATTCCAGAATTTCCGCAGGATTCAGTGGAACATACCTTCCTTCAAACCGAGCAATCGTCTTCTGAACGATCGCGTTATCCTTGTTCGGAACAATGGCGACGATTCGACCCCCTGGATTCAACTGATTCCACAGGATCTGAAGTGTCCTGCGCCAGTCGACATAGTGCAGCATTTCAATGAGGAAAATCACGTCGAACTGCCCGAGTGTCTGACAGAATCCTTCGTTTTCAGGAGTACCGACTTCCCATCGAACTGAGGGATATCGTTCGCGGCAGGCATTAATTGATTCAGCCACGATGTCGACGCCGACCACCTGACTGGCCTGTAGTCCTGCCAGGGCCAGTGAAAGATGACCGCGGCCACAACCGAGGTCGAGACATCGCTTGCCATTGATCGGCCCGCCGGCCTCAATCGCCACGCCGAACGTCTGTCCCTGAACGTGAGCGTTTGAATAATCCAGCCAGGGATTTCCCGCTGCGAAGACTCGCTGATAGTACTCAGCCCAGGACTCTTGTTTCGGTTCTGACATCGTTTGCGGACTCCGTTCATCGCAGTTGACGATCGCCATTGAGATTCGACTCGATTATCGCCGACGCTCACGCTTTAAAAATCTTATCGCGCCCAACTTTAACATTTTTTGTGGCATTTCGCGTGTCCAGCACCATGCGACTGTGCTTGACGATGAAATCGTGATCGTAGAGCTCGGGCCGGCCCCAGGCCGACGCGATCCCCGGCGACTCTACTGGGTTGTCGGTCAAGAAATGCTCCCATAGTCCCAGCGCCATCAGCGGGCGCCTGATTTCTGGTGGCAAGGTCTCACCGATGCG
>CAIWEX010000745.1 GCA_903911795.1 uncultured Schlesneria sp. | reverse complement strand
GGGACGCTCAAACTTTCAGGGCCATCCGCTTCGCTCCTGACCCTGCCACCCCGCCGAATAAATTCACAGCCTATCTGCGAACCAACGCTCTTGCGCCCTTTCCCGCAGTTCATCGATCTCGAAAAATCAAAGGACCACGAATCGCATGTGATTCGTGGTCCCGTAGTCCGATTTGAATTATCACAGAACGCGAATTATTCCCGACGCGGGGCTTCAGGGCGAGTCTCTGGTTGACGCGTATCTGGCTGACGACCCTCAGGCTGGCGACCGCGTGCACGGTCTCCCAGCAATTGACCACCGGCGCGGAATTCTTCCAGGCTGACCGAACCATCGCCGTTGGTGTCCAGCATGCTGAATCGCTCTTTCATCGCTTCCGGAGCTTCGTCCTTGGAGATCTTTCCGTCACCGTCGCGATCAAGGCGTTGAAAGATTGGAGCTGCTCCTCGTTCGCGATTAGCTTCTGCCCTTGGCTCGCGATCTCCCCGCGTACGGTCGGCGTCAGGCCGTCGTTCACCGGCAGGGCGATCTCCTTCAGGTGCCGCTTCACGCCGTGGTGCATCACCGCGTGGGGTGTCGCCTCGCGGAGCTTCACCGCGGGGTGCATCGCGTCGAGGGGCGTCTCCGCGTGGAGCATCGCCGCGTGGTGCGTCACCGCGTACGGGTGGGGTTCCTTCGCGAGCAGGTCGTCTTTCTGGTCCGCCTGGTCCACCAGGTCCGCCAAACAACTCGGCGGGGTCGAGCTGGCCGTCGTGATTGCGATCGAGCTCATCGAATAATTCGGTTGCTTTGGCGAGTTCGTCTTTCGACAGCCGACCGTCCTGGTTCTTATCCAACAAGCGGAAGAAGGCCGGCCCGCGACCTTCCATCGGCCGAGGACGATCTCCTTCTCGTGGACGGTCGCCTTCCGGTCGGCGTTCTCCGTCACGTGGGCGGTCTGCTCCTTCTGGGCGGCGTTCACCGTCACGAGGACGTTCACCGTCCGGCTTGCGCTCACCATCACGCGGACGATCTGCTTCTGGTCGACGTTCCCCATCGCGTGGTCTGTCACCTTCCGGCTTACGTTCTCCATCACGAGGGCGATCGGCTCCTTCAGGTCGTCGCTCTCCTTCTCGCGGGCCAGCCGGGAAATTCTTGACGAATTCATCCTTGCTCAGCGAACCATCGCGTTCCTTGCCTGCGCGACGAAACAGTCCTTCGAGCATCGGTCGAGCTCGCTCAGGAGCTTCGTCGATCGTCAGCTTTCCATCTCCGTTGGTATCCATGCGAGCAAAAATCTCTTCGGGGTTACCCGGTTGTCGACCTTCGCCGGGTTGCCCGCCTCGTGCTTCTGCCAACCGCTGGGCTGCCTGGACAAATTCGTCTTGTGTGAGTTCCTCTTTCCCCAGCCGTTCAAGTACGCCAGCCCAACGCTCTTTGAATTCTGCTGGCAATTCAGCTTTCGTCAGCTTGCCGTCAGAATTGGCGTCCAGTCGCTTAAACAATTCCGCGGGATCAGGGCGGGCCCCCGCAAAGGACTGTCGGGTGAATTCTTCGAACGTCAATTCCGTTTTTCCGGCGCGATCGAATATCGGCTTGATCCGGTCACGAAACTGTTCTGGGACTTCATCCAGAGTCACCTTGCCATCTTTGTTGCGATCCAGCATTTCAAATCGCTGGCGAGCATCAGCGCGAGCCTGCTCGCCCGTCGGACCATTCAGCGAAACATTGGGGCGTTCGTCCGGCTTATTGGCCTGCTCGAACTCGTCTCGCGTCAGTTCGCCATCGTTATTCTTGTCACCTCGGCGGACCAGTCGTTCAAAGAACCGCGCTTGGTCCTCGGGAATCTCGGCCGCAGTCAGTTTGCCGTCACCGTTCTTGTCGAGCTTCTGAAACAACGCACCCACATCGGCAGGGGCATCCTGAGCGTGAGAGAAGACATTTCCACCTACGAGCGCGGCGAACGCTGCTGAGAAAACCCACTGTGTTCGTTTCATGGCCATCCTTCAAAGTTCAGGGAGAACGAATCAACGATGAAAAACGTTTCGGACTGTTCTGATGCCCAGTCCTGTGAAGCTCATTCGTGTGTCATTTCATGTCGAAGCAGATGCTGCGTCACGACTTTTTCGGTTCGATCAATCAGCCGGAACGCGCTAGCGTCCGGTTTAAACCGTCGTTGATCGCCTGGGATTGAAGTCATCACAAACCACCGGGGCTTCCTTCGCAAAGCCTCAGTCCAGCCCCGGCCACCCGACGTGTCCCCCATCGAATACGACATGTTTCATTAAACCCCCGTAAGTTCCGAAGGTTTCGCTGTGACACCAAAAAACAGGCAGAAAGCCCGCAATCCATCAGGACTCCGGGCTTTCTACGTCATCCGATCACTCGACTGCAAAACACGTTGCAACCGATTTCATCATTCTTACTTGTCCGCTTCCTTCAATTGGAAGCCAACGGACAGTGCACCCTTGGAGTCAGGAACGGTGTACGAACCGCTGGATCGCAGGTATTTCCGCATCGCTTCAAACGGAGGCAGCTTCTGGAAATCAATCCCTTCCAGGAAATCGACGTTATCAGCTTTCTTCAGCATGTCGTAAAACGGTTTGACCTGTGCCTCACCCTCTGAATACGACAGCATCGAAAGTTTGGCTGGGAAATGCTTGGAGATCTTGCGATATGCAGGTGAATCCACGAGTGCTGGCTGCGATTCTGAACGCAGCATTGCCTCGAGAGCTGTGGTATCGTTGGTGACGACAAAATGACCTGAAGCGACGGCCATCGAGATCGTCTGATCTGGACCGGCACTCACTTCATAAATTGTCTCGCCGTTGAACTCACGACTTTCAACGCCCGGTCCACCTTCCTTCGTCGCTTTAGCCAGGGTCTTCTTAAGCTTCGCGGCATCTTTGGCATCGAAGGCCAGCAGGAACCGCTGCGCTACGGGTTCGTCTTCCGTTTCTTCGATGGCCTGCACCAGATGGAACTTGCCATCGAGCAGATCGATCAGATCTTTTTTCGGATGAAGACCCGGGCCCGATTCATCGTTTGCCAGCTTGTCCAGTTGCTTCGCGGTGAAGCCACGTCCATAGAACCCGTCGACCATGGATTCGATTGCCAGGTAGGCTCCACCAATGTTCCAGTTCCCGCCGTAGTACATACTGGTCTTGGCCGAAACCCATTTTGGGGGTGCCAGGTCAGCAGCGGGGAATTGAAAGACATTCAAAACACCCTTGGTCTGCTCGGCGTAAATGAACGACTTGGATACCGTTTCAAAGTCGCCTGATGCCGAATAGCCTGCGCCACCCCAGCCCTTCAATTTGTCGAGGCCCAGTGTCGGTAGGAACGCGGCAGCCATGCCGACTTGCATCGATGCTTGAGGAACAGCAGCCTGAGCGGCACCGATCCCCGATTGAATCATCCCGATTGGACTCATGTACCAGACGACTGCTGGCTCACCCGCATCGTCCTTGCACTTGTCCAGGATGTACTTGTAGACGTCGTTATCGGCGAGGGTGTTGTCGTCCTTACCTTCCCAGCGGGTGAGGATCTCTTTCAAAGCTTCGATTTCCGTCGAAATCACCAGATAAGAATCTTCGTTGAAATAGACGATTTTCTTGATCGGCGAATCCGCTTCTTTCAGCGTGTAAACGTGGACAACGACATCGTCGATTTCTTCCTTCGAATGTTCGGCAACGTCACCGTCCAGAGTGTCGTGCAGTTTCTTCAACAGCTTCTCGACGGGTTCCTTGTTATCGCCGTAATCTAACAGCAGGACAGGTGCAATACGTCGCTTGGGGCGTTCCATGACCGCCAGCGTCAGTTCCCCTTCGGGGATCGCGAGCAACTCGGTGATACTCAATCCGATCTCTTCGCGAACCTTTTCCGAGAACTCTTCGATCTTGGCTTTGACGTCACTCAGAAACGGCTGGAATTCGGGGTCGTTCAGAATCGGTGACTTATCAAATTCTTTCCGCGCTTCAGGAATATCAAGGATACTGAAGTAGAGCAGCGTATCTTTCGGGAGCAATTTTGCGCCCGTGGCACCGTCGTCTGCAGCAAAGGCCGACGACCAGCCAATCATCGATTGTGCCAGGCCGCACATCACCAGGGTAGTTGCCAGCCAAATTCGTTTCATAAGAATCTTCCAGTCCGATCATTGTTGAGGGGTTCGTGTGGGCCTGTCCCTGTTTCGACGACGGTCGGGCAGACCACCTGATACAGTCGTGCTTCCCGAGGATTACCTTTCCCCGGCGCACTTCGTTTCAATTGAGAATTTCATTCCGTCGGAACGCTGGGATTCTTGCGTCGCGGCGGGTCCAGATAGCGGAACCCAGAATTGGGATTGTTTCGATCAAACGCGAAGGCTTCGTGATTGTCCAGGAACAGTTTCAGGTAAGGGCTGGGGATCGCAAATCCCAATCCTTCTGCAAACAGCAGCTTCATGTTCGTCACGCCGATGACTTCTCCACGGGAATTGAAGAGCGGGCCACCGCTGTTTCCGGGATTGATTTCGGCCGTCGTCTGGATGTAGACCTGTCCCTTAAAATTGCGATTCTTGGTCCCGATAATTCCTTGTGAAACAGAGCGTTCCAGACCGAGTGGATTGCCGATCGCAAAGACCTCTTCACCTTCCTGCAAATCGTCTTCAGCAGCAAGAAAAACTGGTTTGAAGGCCAGATCTTTCTGAACCGGAATCTGCAACAATGCCAGATCGAAGAACGGGTTCAGAGCCACAATACGAACATCATCCACACGCCGCCGATTGAATTCCCCGTCCGCTCCACGATGGAAGATCGTCACGGCAATTCGCGTTTCCTTTTCAATCACATGGTAGTTCGTGACGCAGAACCCGCTTTCATTGACGATGAAACCGGAACCGAGTCCCCCTGGAGTCTGAACCAGGACAACTCCTTCGCCGAACTTTTCAGTCAGGTCTTTGACACTACGACGTGGCAACTGAGCCGTTCGATAAAGCTGGTGCTTCTTTTCCTGCAGCGGGGGACTGGCGGAATCCTGAGATGCCCGTCGCGATTTGATCTGTGAAAGCGGGACCTTAATGACGTCGACACCGATATCGACCAGCAACACATCTCCCTGCTGCTTCAGGACATCCCCTTCCAGCTTGTGCCCCGTCTTCAATTCAAACACTTCGGCACTCAGCAGCCCCGGCATGACACCGGTGACCATGATTGCAAACAGGCTGACAGTCAACACGTTCCCGGGGAGGTTTCGGAATCTCATGGTCGTCGTTTTTCGATCCATCTGGCAAAGGAGTTGATCGTTGACGTCAGCAAACGCAAACCAGCCGAAACGGATCAATTGCTGCCGTAATTGGCATGACATTGTTCGCAGGACTTGTTCACTTTGTTCATGGAATCGGTGAACTTCTGGAAGTTCAGATCCTTCGCCGCAGCGGCAGCATCTTTGGCACCGGTGATGAGCGCAGTCGCGAACTGCTGATAATCCGCCTCTTCGGCACTGGAATAACCGTCGGTGGCGACGATTTTACCGAGGGCCGCGATCACCATCGCTTCGTGAACAATGGCTTCACTTTCACCCTTCAGCTTGGCTTCGGTGTTGATATTGTCGCGCATCCAGTTCTTGGCCTTGTCGATCCGCTTCATCAGACCTTCGCGGCTGGCTGTTTCGTGGAACGGACGAGTAGGAGCGGCCTTTTTGGCGTCGGCGGGGACTGTTCCACTGAAAATTGCTTCGAGTTTTTCGAAGGCGACCTTGGACTTTTCGTAGTTGTCTTTTCCGAGACCCGTGGCCGATTCGGCCATTTCATGCCCGAAGTCACGAATGTAGGGAGCGTTCGCTTTCCAGCCAACTTCGCCCGTCGTTTCCACTGCGACACCAGCGAGGGCCGCCATGACCGAGCCGTCCACTGAGATATCCTTGTAGTTGCCGTTGTATGTCCCTTGCCCTTGCAGCCAGGCTTTTGATCGGTTCAGGGCTTTCTTGGCTTCCGCCTGCAGGATGTCGGCCGGTAG
>CAIWEX010000744.1 GCA_903911795.1 uncultured Schlesneria sp. | reverse complement strand
GCTCGTCACCTGCGAACAATTGGAAGTACGCTACCGATCATCGCTCTGACAGCCCACGCGATGGCCGAGGATCGTAAAAAATGTACCGATGCCGGGTGCGATGATTACGCCAGCAAACCGATCGACAAGTCGATTCTGTTATCGCGTTGCAATCACTGGATCGGACGCACTGGCGGGAATTCTGCCCTCCCCACCACCATTCAATCGGCTGAGACTCGCTGACGCCAATTGAGCACTCGTTCTGATCGTAGAGCTGGGCAGGATGTATAGGGTGGGACCAGTGGCTGCTCTTCTCTGCGTCCCTGCGCCTTTGCGTCTCTGAGTTAAATTCTTCCGCGTAAATATAGAGGAATTTAACGCAGAGACGCAAAGGCGCAGAGACGCAGGGTGAAGACAGGATGGGTTAAGCTGACCTGATTCAAACACCCAGGCCCACCACCAATTCTCGACGTTTCCTTATGGTGGGTCGGTGCTCTAAGCGAGTTGGTCCTACCCTGAATTGCAAAAGCGAGCACGTCACAAAAGTAGGGTGGGACCAGTGGCTGCTCTTCTCTGCGTCCCTGCGCCTCTTCAACTGAATGAGAGCCAATGATTGGCAGAACGATGAAGAGTCATGATTCCGATGTCTTTGATCGTTCTGCCCCACTGCATTTGATTTGACAAGCGGTACGATCGGTTGTGACAGGCTGGAAGAATCGGCCTCAAGTGAGAAACGGATCATCACGCGAAGCAGCGATCGCCCCGTGTCCAGAAGCCAAAAAATTTACGCGCACCGAAGCGGTGCGAAGACAAAAAGGCAAATGCCAAAGCCAAAACGGCAAACCGCAAACCGCTGCGGAGTCCTGGAAACACGAAAACCAATACTGTCGTAACGGTCGCCGGGGGAGTTCCAGTAGCGAACCGCCGACCGCAGAAACCGCGGATCGACGTAGAACGAGCCGCCCCGCAGAACACGAGAAGAACTGATAAACCCAGGTTGGCTTGAAGGCGCTATCTGCTCGTCGTGCCAGGTGTCGCACCACTCATACACATTTCCCGACATATCCATCAAACCCCACGGATTGACGTGCGATGCGCTCGCGAGGGTCGTCGTCTCCGCCCGCATCGTGCATTTCGAAGCGTCGATTTCGTCGCCCCACCAGTAGCGCGTTGTTGTTCCGGCGCGGCAGGCGTATTCCCATTCGACTTCTGTCGGCAAGCGAGCACCACACCAGCGGGCGAAGCACCACGCGTCGTACCACGTCACGTCAATGACCGGACAGTCGTCCTGCGGGCTGAATTTCCGAACGATGTCTGCGAATGCTGGATCGTGTTGGTGCGCCGGGTCGTATTACCAGTATTGTGACTTTGTCACCGGCACGTTCGACATCGCGAAAGGGACAACTGTCTTTTCGCGTTGCGCTTCGTCGCCACCCCGCTCCTCTTTCGATTCCGTTTCGGTATCGACTTCAGTCGGCGATTTGGACGCTGCCGGAAAATCTCACATGTCGACGCCAGCATCTTCGCTTCACGAACAGCGTCCAGTGCCGCTGTGACAATGCTGCGTCCTTGCGGATGCTCAGCCATCTCGCTGGTATGGCTGAGAAAGAACTTCAAGGTTTTCGCGTGTCCGTTCTTGGAGACGATCTACCCGGAATCTGACGAAAATGATGCGGTGGATTGAATCAGCACTCTAACGGACATTTGCAACTTGTACCATCACGCGGAATGCCCGTATGCGCGTGACAAACGACAGCCAGACGGCATTGCGTCATCCCGCGTTGAATGCCAATGGGCAGTGAAGGCACTGCACCCATCAGCCGGAACGCGCTAGCGTCCGGTTCGG
>CAIWEX010000743.1 GCA_903911795.1 uncultured Schlesneria sp. | reverse complement strand
GTGTTGTTGTCGCTCGCATTTCTGCCGGTGCCATCGTAGTTTGAATGCGCACCGTCGAATTTATTGTAGATGATGTATTGAGCGGAGAGTTTCACGTTGCTCTTGGGCCAGAACGACGGCCCGCCACCTTTATTGAAAGGCAGATAGTTGAGTTGAATCACGAGGCCGTTGCTTTCCGGTGAGCCACTCAAGCTTTCTGAGTGGAGAAGCGCATCGTTGCTGCCATTAACGTGAAAGTAGCTGATCGCGCCGCCGTAGGTCTTGTCATACAAATAGTCCACGGTGGCTTTTGCAGACCAAAGGTGATCTGTGTTGTTGGTCGCGCTACCGAGTTCGCGGCTGGCGTTCCAGTGCTCACGCTCATAGATCCACGACAGCGTGGTCGTGATATCGTTTTTGCCGAGTGAAATTTGGTATTGGGAATCCAGACCCCAATCAATGATCCGATCCTTGCCAGCACTGCTGTCGCGGCCCGGGTAGGTGCTTGCCGCCATACCAAATAGCCCGACTTCAAAGGACTGATTGCCCGCTGACTTTGTGTAGGCGAGACGCCAATAGGGCGCGAGTCCTGGGACTTGTGTTTCGTCGGAAGTGGCGATGCCCATCGCTTTCTGGAAGCCGACACTCGGCGTGTGGTAGGCGGCGACGTCGAAGTAGAACGAATTGGAAAGCATTGCGTAGCTGCCAAAGCCGAGCACTTGCTGGGACAAACCGCCATCTATAAGAGTGCTTGCGCCCGGTGTGGGCCCAAGGCTGGAGCCGCTGAACGGGAAGCTCCACACAGGCGTGCTGTTCCATGGATCCTGCATGGAGGGATTGTTGTTTAAATAGAAGCCGTAGTTGAGCGGCTGCCCGCCGAGCGTCATTGTGTCCGCAAAGCGAAGTTCGGCATTGTCCCACGCGAATCTTTTGCCCACGCCGTCATAGGTTGCCTGAAAGAACGTTCCGAACTTGTTGAGGAAGCTCGCGGCCTCCGACCCGAACAAGCTTTCCGCATAAGGCCCGAACAATCTGCCATTGTAGAAAACACTGGCCTGATTGAGCGCGAAATTGGAATTGTTGCTGAAATGCGGTGCAGCTCCGCCGGGCTGTCCTTTTTTGGTTTCTGTAAATGACGGCTGAAGCATGAACGCGAGCGGGGGCAAGTTCGTGTCGCCTCCGCCGAGCGTATATCCACCGAGTTTGAACTGGCGGCCAAAATCAGTCAGTTGCGGAAATTCCGTATGACAGGTGATGCAAGACATGCCGGTCTGTCGTGCGAAACTCGGGACGGCTTTTGCTGTTTGTGAAAGGAGTGCTACAGCAGCGAAGGCGAGCAGGACGATGCGAGAGCCTTGCGGTGACTTTGCGGTGGATGTTCTGGCGCGCGAGGTTTTCTGAAGTGCTTTGGGTGTGGTCATAAAACACCACCAAGCTTGCACAACTCGATTAACGCGGGGATGACCGCAGATTATCAATGTTGTTAACCAACGGGCGCTTCCGGGAAAATCATTCGGAACGTCGTTCCGGATCCAGGTGCGCTCTCCACCGTGACCGTGCCGGAGTGAAGCGACATTACCGATTTCACAATCGCCAAACCGAGGCCCACGCCTGTCTCCGAACCGGAGCGCTGCAAATCCACGCGGTAGAAACGATCGAAAAGCCGCGAATGGTGATCGGTCGGGATGCCTGCGCCTGTATCACTGACTGCGATTTCGTAGCCACCGGTAATCGTGTTGATTGCAATACCCACCTTTCCGCCGCGCGGCGTGTGGCGCAGTGCATTCGAGATTAAATTGGTGAGCGCAAGCCGAAGCAGCACATCGTCTGCCCACACATTGGCGGAACC
>CAIWEX010000742.1 GCA_903911795.1 uncultured Schlesneria sp. | reverse complement strand
ATGACGCGATCTGGCATCCCTTCATGATGCTTTGTGTCGGCGAGTTCTTCGATCCGGGGGGCGGAAGCTTCGCTCCGACCCCCGGATCCTGAGGAACATCATGTCGGTACCAATGCCAAGTGTTTCGACACGGTCGAGGGTGAAACGGGAGGGTGAGGCTCCAGCCGAACCGTCTTCGGATCAGGAAGTGTAATACCCAATCGCAGCTCGGCGGGAGCCTCACCCACCCGTTTGTCTGCAAACCGCAGATTCGCCACAGAAATAACCAGAATCGACCAGAGTTCCTCCCCTACGTATGCACCCCGAGGTGCGGGGGAACTTCGGTCTGCGACGCCTTCAGCGTCGTATGCAAGCCATGCTCTTGGAGTGTAATTCGCGGCCACGCGAGCAACGTTGATTTCACAAATTCCCGTCCACAACTGCTACAGGAGGTAGTTTTACGCTCTGTCGCAGCCAAGGCTGGCGACCGCAAATCAGATGCTGCCGAAAGTCGTTACCCGCGTTGGGTGCCACGGGCGGCGGCTTTGAGCCGCCCGTGTTGAAGCTGACAAAGCACAGTGACGAAATCCTTTCGTCAATTTAACTTGATTGTTCGTAAAACGGCACAACTCGACGCTGACGCTTCAGAAGAGTCGGCAGACGTGGTTCGAAGACATCGCTCAACCATGCCAGGTATTTGTTCCAAGGTCATACCAAACCCGCTGCAGGCCTGTTGTCAGGACGGGGGAGAGAGCGGCGGTGCGATCGGTTTTCGAAACGGTCATTGACGGGTGGCTCGCCGATAGTCGATCGGCACGGGCGGCTCAAGGCCGCCGCCCGTGGCACCCGCTCCCGATGGACAAATCGCGTCTTTGTTTGGCGCGGTCTCCCGACGTCTCCCGTCCCCGCCGAAACCGACGACCGATGGTCTCTACTTCTTCTCGTCTTTTATTGTTCACGATCTGACGAGACTTCGGGGTATACCTCGCACCACCGTGAAACAACTTGACCCATGTTCTTGCAATCCTGGAATTTTATTGACATGCCATTGCTACAAACATACAGTCGACATTCGCGATGAATAGAGTTTGCACAACGTTCTGCATCTCAAAGGATTGGAACAGGCCTGTAGAAACGAGCGAATAGTCGTAGACATCTTCCATGGAAGGAAACCGATCGTGCCTGGATTCCGTGTGGCGTGCGTATTACTTGCGGCATTGGCGGTGCTTGCAGTAGAGACTTCTTGGGAATTAACGATTCGTAATGCAGACTCGTCTGATCGCCCACTGAAAAGACCGCCGACTCCGATCGAGGATCGTCCACGGCGCGAGCCATTCGAAACGCTCGATGACTACCGCATCGACATCGGTGGTGCAACTACGCAGTCGCTACTCAAGATTGCCACTTCGGGAGCAGAGCGAGAATCGATCGAGTCTGGACTCGAATATGTCAGGATTCCGTTTAGACCACGGGTACCACGCCATCATTTTCACGGAATCGGCTTTTTACACTGGATTGTGAAACAGCAAACTGAGAATCGATTCCTGGATTCTCAAATCGTAGGCTACACCTGTGGCTTCGATTACGATAATCATTTTCAGGTGGCTGCAGTTGCCTCGGTGACTGACCGCAGTCGATCGTATGTCGTCTTCGCCCGAGATTCGATGGGTAGCGTGACGCTGAAAGTTTTTGAACTGGCGCTAGAACCGACGAAAGCTGAGACCATCGGCCAATTATTGAAAAAGTCATCGAAGGAATGGCCGAAGCCTAATAAGAAGATCGGACAGACGGAAGATCGAATTCCTCAACACGCCGGATTCATCGAGAAAATGACTGTCGAAGCCGACGAGAGCGATCTCGGTTGCCTGTTGAAGGTAGACATGATTTGCCGTTCGAATATGTTTTCTGCCACAAATGTCACTCGCTGCAATTGGACGTACTCGGTGGAGAGGAACGAATGGTCGACCGTGGAAACTCAAGAAGTTTTACCCACCGAGTGAACGCGTTTGCAGCGAATTCGGGAGGGCGAGGCGGCGAGGCTCCCGCGGAGCCGCGATGGGGATTTGACGTTTGAATCCTGATCCGGTTCGGCAGGCGCCTCACCCTCCCGGCCCGCTGTTCGTGGACCACATGATCTCTTCCGTTTCTACGAGTCATGATCGCCGACTCAATCTATCACATGCAGAAGGAATTCGAAGAGACGCCACGGAATTGATTGTCGAGATTTGAATTCAGATCAACGGAAGGATTTGAAATTGCCGCGTTAACATGTCCTCTTTCTTCTGCTGGCAATTGGTGGATTTGGCGTCGACACTATGATGCGACTGCCGCCACCACCGACCGTTAAAGTTCCAGTGAAGCGGTCAACCCCTCCGAGAACGGTCAAACCTGTCGCTCATGTTGAACCGTATGATTTTGGGATGGGGAGTGAGGGAGCGAAGAGTCTTTCTGTTCTTCCAATCTCGGATTCTGCTGATGGGGCGTCAGACTATCTTGAAGCGCTGCGGATGCCGCTGATTCGACGAGGGGATAAACCGTCACGTGATGGCAGTGTCGTCTGGGTTCTACGCCGACGTGGAAACGAACGCTTGTCGGAGGCAAGGGTGCTGGGGCATTTTGTTTTCCAAACTGGTGGTGGGGGGGCACCCGTAGAACTCTTGGGGCATGCCAAGCTTTTCAAAGACCTGCACTGCCATCGCTATTATGTTGAATCTGCGAGAATGTCGTGTTTGGACTTGGGTGTGGACGTTCGGCCGATTGATCTCACCGCAGTTCTGGCTCCGAATCTTAAACAGTTCATGAAATCATTCTCAGGGTACCCATCCTGGGAATTGCCACCGGATTCGACATTGAGAGAGATCGGAAGAGCACTCTGAACTCCAGTCACATTACTCGATCTCGTATGCCGT
>CAIWEX010000741.1 GCA_903911795.1 uncultured Schlesneria sp. | reverse complement strand
TGTCGGCTTGAGGTTTCTTGGACCTTCGGCCCCCGGCTTGAAGCAAGCCGGGCCACCCTGCGGGAGCGTTGCGCCGCGAGTGAACCGGTGACCTCCGATCCGCATTTGGACGAGTTGGTCGGGTTGATCGATCCGAATGAACCCGAGGTCGTTCAATGTTTGCGTCGCGTTGGGTGCCACGGACGGCGGCTTTGGGCCGCCCGTGTTTACGCGGCCAAAACACAGAGCCGGGTGATCAACCGCTCCGGTAACCGTATTCGTAGCTGAGGCAACACGCTTCAGGGGGAAAATCGAAAGACTCGCATCCAACGTTGCTCGTCCGGGGATCTGCTCCCCTCAATTCTGATGGAGAATTCCTTGACCGAACCTATCCAGTTTGCCGCCGTGCTCGTAAAATGAGTGATCTGCCACAACACCGTAATGATTCTCGACAGCACGGACGCGAACTTGGCCAAGAAGTCGACTCGAAAATCCCAGACCGCTTCACCGGACGAAAAATCGCCGGATTTACCTGCAGGCATTGACGTTACAGAAAGTGCCATCGAAGCGGGGACGCAACAGATCGGACGATACGTCTGGGAACACCTCGCCCGGCGCAAGCCTTCCATCTTTGAACGACGATGGTGGGATGAACGCATTCTCGGAGCGGCGATGGCTGATGAGTCGCTCAAAGTCCAGATGTTCCGGTTTGTCGATGTCCTGCCACGACTCCGCACGCACCGGGAAGTGACCCGCCATCTGCAGGAATACTTTCTTGAAGCTCGGGAACATCTGCCGTGGGCGGTCGAGATGGTTCGCTTCGGCGTGGAACACCTTTCGCCGGAATCGGTCCTGTCGCGAGCCCTGGCCTACAACGCACGGGCCAACGCCACCCGGATGGCTCGTCGCTTTATCGCTGGAACCAGCGTCGATGAGGTTTTGACTGCTGTCACAACGCTGCGAAAACATGGATTTGCGTTCACGCTCGATCTGCTGGGTGAAGCGGTCATCAGTGAGACGGAAGCGGAAGCCTATCAGCAGTCGTATCTCGACTTGATTGACGGTCTGGCACCTGAAATTAATGCCTGGCCGGAGCATGACCGGATCGATTCCGACCACGACGGACCACTTCCTCGCGTAAATGTTTCGATCAAGCTGTCGGCACTCGTCAGCCATTTCCGCCCGGCAGATGCGGTCGGAACAGCCGATGCCGTCAAAGCTCGCTTGCGACCACTTCTGCGAAAGGCTCGCGAACAACATGCCTATGTGCATGTCGACATGGAACAATATTCGTACAAGAACCTGACGTTCGACATCTTCAAACAGACCTTGATGGAAGATGAATTCCGCGAGATGCGCGATGTCGGAATCGTCGTTCAGGCCTATCTGCCTGATTCCGAACGCGATCTGGCGGGACTGCTGGAATGGTCCAAGCAACGCGGGACACCGGTCTGGGTGCGGCTGGTCAAAGGGGCCTACTGGGACTACGAAACCGTGGTTTCCGCCTGTCGCAACTGGCCAGTGCCGGTCTTCGAACAGAAGTGGCAGTCGGATGACAGTTACGAACGCCTGACGAAAACACTGCTGCAGAACTACAAGTTGCTGCGGCCCGCGTTTGGCAGCCACAACATGCGCAGCCTGGCTCATGCCCTGGCCTGTGCCAAAGAACTGAAGGTTCCCGAAGGAGCCTATGAACTGCAGATGTTGTATGGGATGGCCGAGGAACAGGCACGAGCCTTCAGTGAAATGGGGCATCGAGTCCGGATCTATACGCCATTCGGACAACTGATGCCGGGGATGGCCTACCTGGTCCGGCGGCTATTGGAAAACACTTCGAACGATTCCTTCTTGCGACATAGCTACGACGAACACGTGAAGATCGAGGATCTGCTGATGAAACCGACCGATGTCGCCGCAAAAACTCCCGCTCGGAAAAAGCCGGCGCCGCCTGAATTCCTGAATGAGCCGACTGCCGACTTCAGCCAGGAATCAGTTCGCGAACGGATGCTCGATGCACTCGACAAGGTCCATGACGAACTGGGCGAAGACTATGCGATTGTGATCGGCGGGAAGTCGATTCACGCTCGACCGATGATCGTTTCTCGCAATCCCTCGCATAAAACGCAGGTTGTCGGCCGGATTGCATCAGCGAATACCGACGATGTCGAATCCGCGATCGAAGCGGCCCGGCGCGCGTTCCCGCAGTGGTCTCGAACCGAAGTTCAGTACCGTGCGGAATACATGCAACTGATCGCTCGCGAAATGCGCGAACGTCGATTTGAACTCGCCGCGTGGCAGGTCTACGAATGTGGTAAGCCCTGGGCCGAAGCAGATGCCGATGTCTGTGAAGCCATCGATTTCTGTATGTATTACGCTCAGCAGATGGTACATCTCGATCACCCCCAACATATGGATCTGCCGGGGGAAGAGAATTGCTACTTCTACCGGCCACGTGGCGTTGTCGCCGTGATCGCCCCCTGGAATTTCCCGCTGGCAATTCTGACAGGAATGGCCGCCGCCGCGCTGGTCTCGGGGAACACCGTAATCGTCAAGCCGGCCGAGCAGGCATCGATTGTTGGTGCGAAGTTCATGGAAGTGATCCTCGCCGCAGGTCTGCCAGATGGGGTCGTCAATTTCCTGCCCGGGATCGGTGAAGAAGTTGGGCCTCTGCTGGTAGGAAGTCCTGATGTCGATGTGATTGCATTCACAGGTTCGCGGCAAGTAGGCCTGACAATCAACGAACAAGCGGCGTCAATCCATGGATCGCAAACCAGCGTGAAGCACGTTCTGGCCGAGATGGGTGGAAAGAATGCCATCATCGTCGACAACGATGCTGACCTGGACGAAGCTGTGGTCGGTGTCATGCAGAGTGCGTTTGGATATGCCGGTCAGAAGTGTTCCGCATGTTCTCGCGTCATCGTTCTGTCAGATGCCTACGATGAGTTCCTGAACCGCCTGACCGAAGCGACGCGATCGTTGAAGGTCGGCCCTGCGGAACTACCAGATTCCGACATCGGTCCCGTGATCGATGAAGAGTCTGCCACGCGAATCTTGCGCTACATCGAGATGGCGACGGCGAACGAGGAAACTCGACTCGTGCTCGGTAGCGTCGATCCGAAGCTGTCCGCCGAGGGATACTTCATTGGCCCGCATATTTTTGCCAATGTCGATCCAGATTCAGCACTGGCTCAGGAAGAGATCTTCGGCCCAGTCCTGGCGGTGTTCCAGGCTCGAGATCTGAGCGAAGCCCTGGCAATCGCGAACGGAACCGACTACGCGTTGACGGGTGGCTGCTACAGCCGCAGTCCGGCAAATTTGAAGCGGGTTCGCAACGAATTTGCGGTCGGCAATCTGTACCTCAATCGCCCGATTACCGGAGCACTCGTCGGACGCCAGCCATTTGGCGGCTTCAAACTGAGCGGGATCGGAAGCAAGGCAGGCGGACCTGACTACCTGAAGCACTTCCTGATTCCGATCAACGTCACAGAAAATACTCTGCGCCGTGGATTTGCCCCGAAGGCTGCGGAAGAACCTCAGTCGTAGAACGACGAGTGCATTGTCATTCCGTAATTCAGGGGTTGGGTGGCCGGCTGGACATCTCCTGACCCTGCCGAAGCGGTCGACCCAACGCATCCGTTCATGATGAAGGAGATTGGCAGAGCGATCTAGCACGCATGACACTTAAGTGTCGCGGCATCAAAAGCGGCATCGCCCAACGCATCGAGCCGCGACCGTCAGGGAGCGGTTGGGTTGGCTAGTGCGATGGAAGTGGAAGACCGCTCCCTGACGGTCGCGGCTCCGGGATCTAACGTGGTTTCGGCATACCGTTTCTTGAATCTGTTGGTGATG
>CAIWEX010000740.1 GCA_903911795.1 uncultured Schlesneria sp. | reverse complement strand
GGCCGATGCGGCCATGGATGGCAATGCCCTGTTGCCCCCTCCCATCCTGAAACTTCCACGCGAAACCGATACTGCGAAGATCAAGGAACTCGATGGACTGATCGCATCGACGACTCAGCAGATCGCCACCGAACTGGCGAAGGTTCAGTACGTTGATCCACTCGAAGGAACAGATCCCCCCGCCGATGCCCTGACCGTGGTGAAGCAAGAACTGATCTGGATCGACGACGTACTGCCAGCGGGAGCCCAGGCCCAGGGGGACACCCCGTGGAAGTTTGTCGCCAAAGGCGAAGGCCCGGTTTTCTCCGGCGAAAAGTCGTCAACGCGAACTGCCACAGCACTGTCTCAGCACTTTTTCACCGGAGCCAATCCGGGACTCAAGATCGGCGACGGAGACATCCTGTTCGCCTACGTCTTCATCGATCCCGCCAATCCACCGAAATCGGTGATGATGCAATTCAATGACGGTGCGTGGGAACATCGTGGCAACTGGGGCGATGCAAACGCCATCCCGTTCGGTGCACTCAATTCCCCGGCCAAGCGTCAGATGGGCGACCTGCCCAAGGCGGGCGAATGGGTTCGCCTGGAAGTGAACGCACAGCACGTCGGCCTCGCCCCCGGAGCAACCCTGAACGGCTGGGCCTTCACTCAGTTTGGCGGAACCTGCTATTGGGACCGTGCCGGGGTCGTCACACGATCCACGCCAGTTCAGACCGAATTCACATCGCAAATCGCCTGGGAACAATCAGAACTGCCAACCCCGAAGAAGGAACTGCCTGGCCCGATCCAGGAAGCAATCAAGCTCGAACGAGCCAAGCGATCACCCGAGCAGCAGAAACTGCTTCGTGACTACTTTATCGAAAACGTGAACACGACGACTCGTCCGGTCTATGTCGCCTTGCGAGCCAAACTCGCCGAGTATGACAAGCAGAAAAAGGATATCGACGCAGCAATCCCAGCTACGATGATCAGTGGCGACCTGCCTCAACCTCGCGAAACATTCGTGCTGATCCGCGGCGCCTACGATAAGAAGGGAGACAAGGTTGATCGTGGTGTTCCATCGATCCTGCCACCGCTTCCTGAAGGAGTCCCCAATAATCGCCTCGGGCTGGCACAGTGGCTCGTCGCTCCGAATCATCCGCTGACCGCGCGAGTCATCGTCAATCGCTATTGGCAGCAGTTCTTCGGGACCGGGATCGTCAAGACGGCGGAAGACTTTGGAGCTCAGGGAGTCTGGCCAACGCATCCTGAATTGCTCGACTGGCTCTCGACCGAGTTCATCCGGACCGGCTGGGACGTCAAGCGGATGCACAAGCTGATGGTGATGTCGGGCGCGTATCGACAATCCTCAAACGTCAGCCCGGCACTGCTGGCGAAAGATCCTGATAACCAACTGCTCGCACGTGGCCCGCGATTCCGTCTCGATGCAGAAGTGATCCGCGATTCGGTCCTGGCGATCAGTGGGCTGCTCGTGGAACGCGAAGGTGGCAAGAGCGTCAAGCCTTATCAGCCCGAAGGCGTCTGGGAAGCGGTCGCCTTCGTAGGGAGCAACACTCGCGAATTCCGGCAGGATAGCGGTGAAAGCTTGTACCGGCGCAGTCTGTACACGTTCTGGAAGCGAACCTCGCCCCCACCACTGCTCGCAACATTCGATGCTCCCTCGCGAGAAAACTGTACCGTCCGTCGACCTCGCACGAACACACCACTGCAGGCGCTGGCGTTGATGAACGACAAACAGTATGTCGAAGCAGCCCGCAAACTGGCTGCTCGGATGATGAAAGAAGGGGGAGCCACCCCGCAGGAGCGTCTGACGTACGGTTTCCGCCTGGCGACTGCTCGTGGACCGAGTGCCGGTGAGCTGGTCGTTTTGCAAAGATCGTTGCAAAAGCAGCTACAAGCCTTTGCCGCTGACAAGGCTGCTGCCGATAAGTTGTTGACGTACGGCGATTCTCCTAAAGCAACCGATCTGGACCCCAGCGAGCACGCTGCGTGGACCATGATCGCCAACCTGTTGATTAATCTCGACGAAACCATCACCAAGTAATCCTACTGAAGGAATGTCGAATATGGACCCTTTTCTCGAATACAAGCTGGCGATGACGCGTCGGCACTTCTTCGGAAGATCAGCAACAGGCCTGGGTGCTGCGGCACTCGGAGCCTGCATGAACCCCAGCATCTTCGCAAATGATCTGGCGTCCGGAGCCGCCGGAACGCACGGGGTCATGCCCGCATTGCATCACGCCCCCAAGGCGAAACGGATCATCTGGTTGTTCATGGCCGACGGTCCATCGCAGCTTGACCTGTGGGACTACAAGCCGAAACTGGCAGAGTACTTCGATAAGGACCTGCCCGAGTCGGTTCGAAATGGTCAGCGGATCACCACGATGACATCGGGGCAGACCCGGTTCCCGTGTGCCCCGTCGATCTTCAAGTTCGCCCAGCACGGTCAACATGGTGCCTGGATCAGCGAACTGCTCCCCAAGATGGGTGAAGTTGCCGACGACATCTGCATCGTCAAGTCGATGCATACTGACGCGATCAACCATGACCCGGCGATCACGTTCATCACGACGGGAAGCGAAATCCCCGGTCGCCCCTCGCTGGGGGCCTGGTTGTCTTACGGCATCGGCAGTCCGAACGATGACCTTCCTGCGTTCGTGGTCCTGATCTCGCGACTTGCTCAAGGGGGCCAGACCCAGGCGTTGTTCTCACGTCTGTGGGGTTCCGGATTCCTGCCGACCAAGCACTCAGGCGTTTCCTTGCGATCATCCGGTGACCCTGTACTGTACCTGTCCAATCCACCGGGAGTATCGAGCGATGTGCGACGCCAGATGCTCGATGGACTAGGCGAACTGAATCAGGCGCGCCTGTCTGAAGTTGGCGACCCGGAAATCAGCGCTCGTATTGCTCAATACGAAATGGCGTTCCGGATGCAGACATCGGTCCCGGAACTGGTCGATATCTCCAAGGAACCCAAGCACGTTCTGGAAATGTACGGCGACGAAGTGACGCAGCCAGGTTCCTTCGCCTACAACTGCCTGCTGGCCCGACGCATGGCAGAGCGCGGAGTCCGGTTCACCCAGGTCTTCCTGCGTGGGTGGGATCATCACGGGGGATTGCCTGGTTCGATCCGACAACTGGTGAAGGCAGCAGACCAACCCTGCGCTGCGTTGATCAAGGATTTGAAGCAGCGCGGAATGCTCGACGAAACCCTGATCGTCTGGGGCGGTGAATTCGGCCGCACGGTGTACAGTCAGGGCTCGTTGACCAAGGACAACTACGGTCGCGACCATCATCCACGTAACTTTACGATGTGGCTGGCGGGTGGCGGAATCAAGCCGGGGATGGTGCATGGAGAGACCGACGACTTCAGCTACAACATCACCGAAAAGCCGGTTCACGTCCACGACCTGAACGCAACGATCCTGCATCTGCTGGGGATCGATCACGAAAAACTGACGTACCGCATGCAAGGCCGCGATTTCCGCCTGACAGACATTCACGGCAAGATTGTTTCGGAGATTCTTGCGTAGTCCAGAGGTTTGTACCCAGGGCCAATGCCTTTTTGAAGCTGGAGAGGATGTAGGGTGGGACAAGTGGCGCTTCGCCGCGCCGGCCCACCATCATTTCTCG
>CAIWEX010000739.1 GCA_903911795.1 uncultured Schlesneria sp. | reverse complement strand
CTTCTTCGCCATCGCGTGCCGAACCCTTTTCACTCGCTCGCTTCGCCTGACGCGAGGAATATTGATCGAGGAACGTCTTTTCGTCAGAAAATCGCGCGACCTCTGATTTCTGCAGAGCATCCAAGACCGCAGTCCCAACGTCGGCACGCACTGCCTTGAAGAAAGGCGTTGCTTCAAACAACGACTTCAGTGACTGAGGACTTTCGCCATCAACCAGAAAGAAGTCGTGTTGCATTGATGCGAAATCTGCATAGAAGGCCTGCACCTGTTGGGGTGCTTCTTCCGGCGTAACCCCCTGCGGCTTCGGGTCGAGCGGCGCAGGAAGAATCCCCTTGCCATCCAGCCAGGCACGTTCCTGCCAACTGGCCGAATCAAACAGACCGCCCGCCATGATCACCAGCGGCCCCCCCTGCTGAACGAATTCTCGCAGCAGTGGAACCATCGCCTCGTCAGGTCGTTCCAGTCCGGCAATGACGACAAGTCGAGCGGTTTCCAGCAATTCCTGAGTCACCTGATCGGGGCGAACATGTTCAATATGAATCAGACGTCGTTGAGATTTGTCGCTGCTGGATCGAGGTGCCATCAGATGACGTAACGCATACGTCTCACCAATCCGGTTCTTTTCGAGGTTCTCGTCGCTGCCGTACTGATCCACGAAGACAACAGGAAGTGAAGCGACAATCGGAATCACGATCTGCTGGCGGTTGTCTGCAGGAAGCTGATCAGTCGACTGCAATTCGGATTGAACAACGACAGTCGCGACGACTGACCCGGGTTTCAGTGGATCGGCCACGACATCGAACTGGTGGGTGAACTCGACTTCACGTGATTGCCCGGCCGACATCTGCACAGCTTGACTGGCCACTTCTGTCCCGTCGATCAGCAAGCGAGCCTGAACTTCGAACGAGGTTGCGTCGCCCGCTGCTCCCGAGGCTTCGATTCGGGCCAGCAATCGGCACGGCACTTCGGCACTCGCCAGACCATCTTCCAGATGAAGTCCGGCGACCCAGACGTTGTTGGCCGGTGCTGTCGCGATATCCACAATCTGCATTCCCGACAATCGCTGCAGCAGTTCTGGAGCGATCCCTGACTGCCAGGCCGTGGCTTGCAGATCGGTCAGCAGTACGACTCGCTTGGAAGGGAGATCGGGAACCTGGTCACAGGCTTGTGATGCCAGCTCCAGCCCCGAGCGAACGCTTCCTTCGGTATCAACCATTTTGACGCGTTCCAATTGCCGCCGCGAGTCTTCCTTATTCGGATACGCATTCAGCGTAAACGACTGGTCTTCTGACCCTGCCAACGGAATGACCGTGATCCGACTCTCGGGAGGAAGTGAATCAATAAATTCAGCAGCTTTTCCCTTGGCTCGGTCGAGCAACGTCCCACCGAGTGCTTCAACACCCATACTGCGACTGTTGTCGACAATCAGGATTGCATGAACCGGCGAGCGGGCGTTTGCAGCATCACCACTCGAAGACTGGCGGGCAATGCCAAAAAGCCCAAACGCAGATCCGATCAATCCGAGACCCAGCAATCCCGCCGCAGTCATTTTCGCTCGAGCCTGACCTGATCCCGAAGTGGCCAGCGCAATGGCACTTCCGAATGCAACAACCAGGCAAAACACCAGCAGCACGCCATGCCAGAGTGCCCCAGCCGCTGATCCCTTAAAGAACGGGCGAGCCAGAACCAGTCCGAACAGGATCACAGCGAGGATGCGCAGCGCCAGCAGCAGGATATCGCGAAAATGGAGGACTCGACGGTTCCGCTCAAGAGCCTCACGCAGAAAATCCATGGCTGCCCAACTGACCGTCTTGAAGCGACGGCGGTTCAGCAGATGGATAATGATTGGTCCGGAAGCGGCTATCGCTCCAGCAATCGCGAACGAACTGGCATCGAAGGAAAGCACTATTTCTGGCCCAACTTTTCTCGTAAACCTTCGATCTTACCTTCCTGCAGGATCGGCAGATAACGATTGGGGATTGAGAGTACGAAACACGCGACTGCGGTGCCGTAGAGATGGCCCTGCTTGCCATGGACCCAGCGAGTATCTTTCCACGCACCATCTTCGGCGGGGTTTTCGGGCTTACGAATCTGCGAAGCGATCAGATGATCTCGCAGAATCGGATAATTCTGCCGCCAGGGATCGCCGCCTGCCTGATACACCGCCTGACCCACGTAATAGAGCGTGTAGGCATCAAACGGGACATCGCCGAGCCCCTTGACTGGCTTCAATCGTGAAACTTCTTTCGAAATCAGATCCAGGTTTTTGGCGATGCGCCAGTCATCGTATTGACCGAATTCCTGCATGCAGACAACCCCGCAGGCCGCCATCGCGACGGTGCCGCGGTTGCCATCATAAGTGAATTGCCCACCACCCTCTTTGGCACGTTCATCCATGCCACGAGCCCCGTTGTCTGCCTTGTAATGGTCGCGAACCGACTGAATCGCCAGTTTGATCACGTCGTTGCGAACTTCAAACCCGCTGTCGACAGCACTCCGCAGGGCTTTGGCCTGCATGACAGATAGACTCAGATCATGCCCGTGAACTTGTCGGCGCGCCCGATAGTCCCAGCCCCCGTCGTCGCACTGCG
>CAIWEX010000738.1 GCA_903911795.1 uncultured Schlesneria sp. | reverse complement strand
CCGATCTACTTCCTGCCGAGGATTGCCCCCAGGATCGTTGTTCCCAGATTGACTGCGGCCGTCATCGTCTGCTGGCTGGCCTGCGCTTTCTGCTTTTCAACTGTCTGGTAGGCTTTCCGCAGCCGCTCCTGAAGGACCGTCAATTTTGGGGCGAACTTGGCTCGCAATTTTTCCACCTGCAGGTCGCGCCCTTCGCGAATGCCGTGCGTGATTCGAGCCCGGAAATCCCCTTCGGTCTCACCCGGCCTGGAAACTTCTTTCAACTCTGTACACTTCCACAATTGCAGTTTCTGTGTTCGATACAAGTGGTCTTTCAAAGCCGACTGCAATTCGGTGTAGGTCTTCGCGCGACTCAATTCTGCAGGCAGCGTTGAGAATCCTGCATCGTCTTCTCCGTGAATTTCCTGATCGAGCGAGATCTCTGTCGAAATCTCGGCGTCGTCCCAGACCGTTGCGTTAATCGTCGATGCGGCGGGGACGAAGACCACGAGATCGCGGATGTCATCGATTCCCTGGCTCGACTGAGTGAATCGGACACGAACGGAAGCGAGCAGGCCAGGCCGATACAGCAGCTTCGAATTTCCAATTAAAGTGCCACGGCGAACGACAAAGGTCTCGTTAATTCCAGGGGGAAGAACCGGATGCAGACCTGCCTCGGCGTCAATCACGCGGGCTGTCGTGGGACTCGACACCGGTTGCAGCAGCTTTTTCTCTCGCATCAACTGCCCGATCTGATCGCGGCTGATCGGGCCACGCAGAAACGACAATGCCCACCGAGATTGAAAAACCACGGGTGCATCTTCATGAACATTGTTCATCAGGAACACACGGTTCCCCAGACCAGCGAGGATCTTTTCCATTTTCGGGCGGTCGAAGCTGGCCCCAGCTGCCGTGGAAGCCCCTTCCAGACCATCCAGAACCCGAGCCTTGTCACGTTCGGTCTGCAAACGGCCCAGGAACCATGTCCCCGCGTTCGACAGGCCTTTGTAGTCGATGTCGACGGGATTCTGTGTGGCCAGCACAACACCGAGACCAAACGCACGCGCCTGCTTCATCAGGGTCAGCATTGGCGTTTTTGATGGCGGGTTGGCTGTCGGCGGAAAATAGCCGAAGACTTCATCCATGTAGAGTAATGCCCGCAGGCTGGATGTCCCCGACTGATTCCGCATCCACGAGATCATCTCATTCAGCAGGATTGTCACAAAGAACATTCGCTCGCTGTCGGACAAATGTGCAATCGAAATGATGGTCAGCCGGGGCTTCCCTTCCGGCGTATACAGCAATCGCTGGATATCGAGCGATTCTCCTTCCATCCACGCCTGAAAGCCGGGAGAGGCAACCAGGTTGTTCAATGACATCGCAAATGCAAATCGATCTTTTGAGGGGAAGAAACTCTCCAGATCCATGAACCCAACTTTATCGAACCCCGGCTTTTGAATGAGTCGAATCAAGGTCCCAAGTTCGACTTCCTTGCCGTCACGCCAGTTGCGGTCGAAAATCGTCGCCAGCAGAATATGCTCGCGACTTTGCAGTGAATCACTTTCGATTCCCAGCAGTGCCAGCAGTCCCGAGGCAGCGGCAGTGACCCGTTCTCGCATCGCTTCCGAGTTGTTGATCGTCGCTTCACCGGGGGGGGCGAAGGATCGCATCACCGTCAGCGGTAATCCTGCATTGCTCGCAGGTGTATAAATCGAGAGGTCAACAGCATCCCGGTAACGGGCGATTCGCTCGGGAGGTTGCCCCCAGGCAGCCAGGCCATCCTTCCAGACCGTAGCCATCTTTGCGGAGTATTCATCCGGAGTCATTCCGGCCCGCGCCGCGTCGGAGGGTTCGATCCAGGGCCGAAAGTCCGCAGGTTTTAGGTCTGGGAATGCCAACAGAAGGTTTCCCAAATCACCCTTGGGATCGATGCAGATCGACGGAATTCCATCGATGGCCGCTTCTTCCAGCAAAGCAAGGCAAAGCCCCGTCTTGCCGCTGCCCGTCATCCCGACACAGACTGCATGGGTCGTCAAATCTTTGGCGTCGTACAGCAGCAAGTCATCCGTGGGACGCCGAGTCTCGGGATCGAATCGCTTTCCGAGATAGAACTGACCGAGCTTTTCGTAATCTTGCATGTCATTACCTGCGAAGTCTGCTATGTGACAGAATGAGCCCGTCGCCGCGACAAGTCATGGGTTGAGTCGCGATCTCTACGACCTCTGCACAGATTCTTTAGAAATGCAGAGATCGCGGAGGACGCAGAGGTCAGGCAGGTGGTGATCACTTTCTCCTGTCTTTTCTCTGCGATCTCAGCGGCCTCT
>CAIWEX010000737.1 GCA_903911795.1 uncultured Schlesneria sp. | reverse complement strand
CGTCAAATCGTGACAGTTCGGACTCCAGGCATTCGATCTCTGCTTCGGCCAATTCCGCCGCACGCTGAGCCGCCGCCA
This sequence comes from uncultured Schlesneria sp., assembly GCA_903911795.1. Taxonomy (GTDB): domain Bacteria; phylum Planctomycetota; class Planctomycetia; order Planctomycetales; family Planctomycetaceae; genus Schlesneria. The sequence continues at coordinate 3,966 of CAIWEX010000737.1, read as the reverse complement.
ATTCAGACGAAATTCGAAGGAGCTCGTCGTTTGTGGTATCGAGTTCTTTTCGCAGGTCTTTTACGTCGTATTCGGTACCTGGATCGACATGAGGCATCGCCGTCGACGCTCGGGGAGACTCCTCAGGAACTGTTCGAATGGAACTCGCGAGACGAGTCGGGCGTTTTTTTCCGGGGGGAATCCTGGCTGCCGGTCTATCAAAGATCACAAAACCAACCAGCAACGCACAGCCGCAGATCAGCAGCAGAGGATGCGCCCGGGGGCGTGATTGTGCGGGGCTGTTCATATCGACGAATTCCTGTCAAACGCCGCGAGGAAGCGTCAGCAGGCGGCATCGATCGTATCGGCCGTTGGGGTTGTAGGGCTCTACAAGTGCCGTTATTCCCGCTTCCGTCGTTATGACCTGCACGGCTTAACACGGGGGGGACGGTGACCGCTGCCTCAAGCTGATCCCAATCCAGAGTTGCGACTCATCTTCCGCTTAGTCGTAGACGGCTGTTACGGCACATTTTTGATGGTCTTTGTGGTGATCTTGGTACCAACAATTGTGACCGTGTCCGGTGCAGAAACAGGGTTCGTGCCGCCGTCCAGTTTCAAAACTCCAAGATTGCAGTAGGTCAGCGTGGTGCTATCACCACCACTTCCGAAGTTGATTGTGACGTCCGACGAGTTCACCGATACCAGCGACACCGAATCTGACGTTGCAGGAGTCGATGACTGGGCGAAATTGCAGACGAGCACAAAATCGCCGGGGAATGTGAACTGAACCAGTTGGGAGCTATTCTGCGATGTTCCGATTCTCGTGAGTCCGGCACCTTCAATGGTGACGACTTTCCCCCGCTGTGTAATCTCAATCGCGTTTCCACTCGTGTCCCCCGTGACGGTTAACGTATTCGTTGCAGGGGAAAAGCTGGCCGTGACATAGTTGGCGGGAGGAACCAACGGAAACGTTATTGGAAAGTTTGCCGACGAAATCCCGTTAGCAATCACCGCCAACTGATAATTGCCATTGGCAAACCCTTTGGGAAGTGTGAAATCGACGGTCGTTAATGTCGACCCGGTGGCAATTCCAGGTGTCCAATTTGTTGTCCGAGCGTAATAAACTTTCTGAGCAGAATCAGTGAGGCGAATAATCGGGTAATTCGTATCCATGTTGGCATCATCAGCCGTCGCACCTTGCCATAAGCCAGTGAGTTGTGTCCCGGTCAAAGTGTAAGTTGAACTGGCGCCCTTGTTCACCTTTGTAATTGTCGGTCTCCATGCATTCTGAGGTGTTCCGGCAGGAGCATAGTCCCAGATGATGCCAATCCCCAGATTGAAGAGTATGTGGCCGTTTGGAAGAACGAGCATTCTACGATACGGAGTTCCGCTGACCGATTGCATCAACGATAACAACCGGGCCGGCAGGGTTGCCGTGATGTCAGTGACGGTGTTTGACTTGTAGTCATAGTCCATCATCCCGATCGGAGTCGCACTCACAAACATCAAGTGTCCATCCGGGGTCATCGCACCGGGTGCACCGATTTCATCTTGTGCAATGTGCTGCACAGAGGCGGGCATGTTTGGTCCAGCAGCCCATGTGTTGAGGTTAGGATCGAACAATGCAGAGTTGGTGTCGCCGATATAGAGAATCTTTCCAGTCGGCAGACGTGAGGCTGGACCAAGTCCAACGCCAGCATTTGCGCTGCCGAGGGATACGGGAACAGAACCTGTGTCGGACCAAGTCCCCTTGGCCAGGTCATATCGCTGTGCGAGTCCGGGAGGAGTTATCGGGCTGCTGACACTCTGGTAGGTGACGATGCCGCCATCGGGAAGCAGCATCCACGTTTGTTCGTCGTTGTTATCATTCCGCAGCTTGCTGCCCGATTTGGCGAATTTATTCGTTGCCGGATCGAATAAATACGTGTTGGCGGTACTGGCACTGCCACACAAGACCTTTCCGGTTGGCAGGAGAGTCGTGATCCCATCCAGAAAATCCGCTTCGGGATATTGCACGGTGGTCCAGGTGTCGGCAACAGGATCGTAGATTTCGCCCGTGTTGTAGGCTGTTCCGAAACTGGAAACCTCGGCCCCCAATACTAAAACCTTGCCGTTTGGCAGCACGCATGACCCAAAATACCCACGATCTACGGCCGTCGAAGCCAGTCGAGTCCACGTTCCGTTGATGTAGTTGCCTGAGGAATCCGGAGTTAATTTGTACCAGAACGCACTCTGTCCCAAGGGGCCATCCGTTGCGTGAACCATGACGGTGCCATCGGTCAGCAACAACATAAGACCAGATGCACCAATCGGATACGGATTCGTCAGCTGAGTCCAGGTGCCTGCGGCATTCACTCGAACGGACGCCAATAGTAAAGCCATCGTCAGGACGAGAACTCGTGTACAGAATCGCAAAGTCATTACGGACCTCAATAGTGCGGCGGGTAATTTGGGCGGGACTTGCCATTCTGACGTAGCGCCCCTACTAGTACTGCAGATTACAAATTCATTCGCACCAAGAGAAATTTCTTCGCAGTCTTCGCGAATCACCGAATCTACCAAAACTGGGGATGTCAAAAATGCTCTTCCAAGGTCTGATGTGGACTCTCACATCACACTCCATTCCAAGGAAGAGCAATGCCGGGCAAGGCTGCCAAGATTGAATTGACCGACTTGATGCATCGAATTCTACAAGGTATCGCGTCCAGTCGCACCATCGGTACCGCGATCATCACACGGGCAAAGATCATACAGATGGCGTTTCTTAAACACAGTAATCAGACGATCGGCGAGCAACTGGAATGCTGCCGTGAAACCGTCGGGATGTGGCGACGACGCTGGCGCGATTCCTATGCCGCCCTGCTGAGTCTGCAGTTCGCAGAACCCAAAGCGGCGTTTCGACAGGCGATTCGCGATTGTCTCAGCGATGCTCCGCGTTGTGGATCACCCGGCAAATTCAGTCCCGAACAGATTGTGGGATTGATCGCGATCGCGTGTGAACCGCCAGAGCAAAGTCAGCGTCCCGTAACCACCTGGACTGGTAAAGAACTGGCTGATGAGACACAAAAACGAGGACTGGTCGAGTCAATTTCAGACAGTCATGTCAATCGGATCCTGCGTGAAGTCGATCTGCAACCCCACAAAAGCCAGTACTGGTGCAACACGACTGAGAAAGACCCAGAACTGTTTCAACAACAAGTCCAGGCTGTTTGCCAGACCTATCTGGAAGCTGGCGAACGGCATCGTCAATCGGGGACGCACACCGTGTGTGTGGACGAGATGACCAGCCTCCAAGCCAACGAGCGCTGTGACAAAACGAAACTCCCTTTGCCCGGACAAACCGCCAAGGAAGAGTTCAACTACATTCGTCACGGCACTGTCTGTGTGACGGCCAACTGGGATGTGGTCGCTGGACAACTCCTCGCGCCGACACTCTCGGAGACACGTGACAACCACGACTTCGCCAACCACATCGAACAGATGATCGCCACCGATCCCACCGCGAACTGGGTGATTGTTCTGGACAACCTGAACACTCACTGCAGCGAACGGTTGGTTCGTCTGATCGCCAGTCAACTGAACATCGATCAATCGACTCTGGGCGTTGTGGAAAAATATGGCAACCTGAAGGACATGCAGACGCGCCGCGCATTCTTGTCAGACCTGACACATCGCATCCGGTTCGTGTACCTGCCCAAGCACAGTTCGTGGCTCAATCAGATCGAGATCATTTTCGGTGTCATCAGCCGGCGCGTTATGCGCCATGGTAACTTCACCTCCAAAGACGATTTGATCGATAAGCTCAAGAGGTTCATGGTGTACTTCAACGAAACCATCGCCCGCCCCATGAACTGGACCTATACCGGTCGCCCCACAAGAAACACCCCAAACCAACGACCTCGTACCTGGCGCGAAATTAGGAGGCCTGCGAAGCCTTGGGAGAAAGTCGACTTGGTGACGGGCAAATTGTAATCTGCGGTACTAGCG
>CAIWEX010000736.1 GCA_903911795.1 uncultured Schlesneria sp. | reverse complement strand
GAATTAACGTGGACCAGTCGAGGCTGGTTGAAAAAATCTCTTGCATCAACGCCTCGACGGCACGAGCCATCGCCAGGCGGTTCTGCATTGCGTATACCGTGCCCCATTCCTGATCCGATATGTATGCCAAACCCTCAGGGGTGGACGCGCCGAGATACCCCAGCCCAGAACGAGCCTGCGTCGTTCGTCGCAGGTGATGTTCGGTGATCGCCTGGCCCATACCGCGCGAACCGCTGTGTAACATCAGCCATATTCGCCCGTCGACGTCCGACTGCAACTCGACAAAATGGTTGCCGCGTCCCAGCGTCCCCAATTGAAACAGTCCGTCACGGACTTTCAATGTCTCCAGGGTCGAGGCACTCAGGGGCTTTTCGATCAGACATTCAGGCAATTGCTCCGGTACATGAGACCTCGGGTGTTTATTCGAGGGGATCCGCCGATAGAGTCCCGCCATCATTCGACCAGCGTTCATCTCATTCGACAGGACTTCGGCACTCAGGTCACATGCGACAGCGAGCATGCCGCACCCGATGTCTCCACCAACCGCCAAAGGATAAATCAAATCGTTCGTGGCGATCACCGTTCCATTGCAGACGTCACCCGCCAGATGAACATCCGGCATCACCGCCACATGACAGACATCTTCTGACATTGCCAGTCGCTGCAATGATTTGGAAACATCACTCGGCAATGGCTCTGTGACCCACATTGCCATATTTGCTGAATCGGGCTCGTGAGTCATTCCAGCCCCCCTTCCGGTGCTGGTTTCGCAGAGCTGTTCAGACTCAACTGGAAGATCAGCTCCGGAACCTTGCGGCGACTGATCGAGCGAGCCACTTCGGCTCGCAACCGTCCCGTTGCTTCCTGCAGATGCTGCAGAATGGCAATCGGTTCAACACCGTCAGCGAGATCGAGCGGCTGGACCGTGACCAGTAACCGTGTCGCATCCGGTGCCGGGGAGACTTCGCTGACCAGCAGGCCTCGTAAGACATCATGGCGACTATCTCCGGATAACACATAATTCAATGTTTCAAACACCTGCCGACAGACCTGCCAGTCCTTGCGGCTTTCGCGGCGACTTCGCGTCGGCTTGAAAAAGTCTCGTGGATCGAGACCATCATCCGGGCCAGGTTGCCCGCACATCGATTCGAGTTTCTGATGAGAAGACTTGCGCTTCATGAGCGTAAAAACTTTCATAATCCGTACGACGAGTGCAGCAAACCACTGGCCTGCTGATGTCGTGCGGAGAAATTGTGAAACATAAAGAGCGTGGCCGGCGAATCGTCGCCGACCACGTACGTGGGCGCACACCGATCAGGCTGTGCATCGCAACACGTGGGAAAGAATGCGCCCAAAGAGAGCGCGGGCGCTCAGAGTCCGAGCCAGTACCTGTTGCAATCAATCAACGAGGGATTGCTGGCTCAAGGATTCAGTGAAGAGGATATTCGCGGCCATGATGGACCTCCTGCAAAAGACGGCGCACAGATGAAGTTGCGTCCGTATTGATGTGAAGAGGACACGCGAAAGTATGGACAGGTTCGCGTGAAAAATACGTCGACGCGCGTCATGACGGTCACCAGAAAAATGGGAGAGTTCTTTTCCGTTTTCCGGCCCAAGGGGCAACGCTGTGATACATTTTTGCAAGCCAAATTTGGGTTTCCATGAGTCGAGCGGCGACGGCGATGCCTATGTTCTCTACTGTTCAGACCACTTGCTATGAGGGATCTGGCATCCCTTCAGGATGCTTTGTGTTATCGCGCTCTTCGATCCGGGGGGCGCCGCTTCGCTTTGACCCCCGGCTACCATCTGTGACGCCTTCGGCGTCAGGAATGCCTCAAGTCGCGTTTGCTGTGTCACCGCCTCAGCGTCGAATTCGACGTCCCGTGATTGCCATTTTCCGAAGTCCGTTGGGGCAGGATGGCTGGGACTGTAGCAAGGGGATTTGCGATCGCGAAGCGATCAAAGAAAGTAGCCGGGGGTTGTAGCCTGTTGTTTATACATAACTCCAAATATTTCAATTTTTTACGGCATGAGATTTGCGCCAGAGCTTAAGGCAGGAATGGTCTGCCAAACAAGCATGGAGCGAGCTGATGTGCGAAGGGATTGTCGAGGAGTTGCTGGGAATTGATCTAGGCGACAAGCGGTTGAATCGGCGAAGTGCGTTGGTCATGGAAGCGTTGGCTGCCAACCCGGAGGCCAGTATCAACGCGGCATGCGACGGGTGGAGCGACACGCTGGCGGCCTACCGGTTTTTCAACAACTCAACTGTGACGCCTGAGCAGATATTGCAACCGCATTTTGAGGCCACTCAGCGGCGGATGCGTGAGCATCCGGTGGTGCTCATCGTACAGGATACATCGGAACTCGACTTCACGAAGCATCCCACCGACGACGCTCGATGTCTCAACACCGTGAAACGATTCGGTCTGTATGAACATGTCCATTTGGCAGCCACCCCGGACAAGTTGTGCTTGGGAGTGGTTGGCTCGAAATTCTTTGATCGTGAACCGGAGAGTCTCGGCAAGGCGGCCGAACGTCGCACACTGCCGATTGAACAGAAGGAAAGTTTTCGTTGGCTCTTGGGATATCGTTTGGCGTGCGAGTTGGCGGCGGAGTGTCCGAAGACGCAGATCGTCAGCATCGCTGATCGCGAGGCGGACATCTATGACATCTTCATCGAGGCTCAACAGCAAACCGGCCCGCGTGCGGACTACATCATTCGCGCCCAGGAAGATCGCAGCACGCTTGAGCGCGATCGCTCCGCGGGTCCTGCGGCGTATGTCAAAGTGCGTGACGAAGTGCGTCGCTCGAAGTTGCTCACGACACGAACCATCGAACTCAGTGTCACCCCGAAGCGTGCCGCGCGTCAGGCCCACTTGGAAGTTCGCTCGATCACGGTGGTGGTCAAGCCGCCGCACGCGCGATCGCATCTACCAGCGGTGACTCACAACGTGGTGCTGGTGGAAGAGGTCGGTGGCCCCGGTGATGGCACGGATGTGTCGTGGCTGCTGCTGACCACATTGTCTATCGAAACGCTCGACGACATCCTGCGAGTCATCGATTTTTACGTGGCGCGCTGGATCGTAGAGATTTACTTCCGCACGCTGAAATCGGGTTGCCGTGTGGAAGACATCCAACTGGAAACCAATCACCGGCTGAAGAACTGTCTGGCGTTCTACAAGATCATCGCGTGGCGGATATTGTTCCTGACGTACCTCAACCGCACCTGCCCGAAGCTCCCTTGCACCGCCGTGTTCGCCGACAGCGAATGGAAGTCCGTCTGGCGTGTGGTGAAGAAGAAGCCGCTCCCGAAGAAACTGCCGCTGCTCTCAGACTTCCTAAAACTCTTGACCCAACTGGGCGGCTACAACAACCGAGCCACTGAACTCCCATCCGGCCCCCAACCCTTCTGGATCGGACTCCGCAGAATGACCGACTTCGCCACCGCCTGGATCGCCTTTGGTCCGCAAGAATGATTGAGTTATGTATAAACAACAGGCTGCAACCCCCGGCTACGTTCTTTGATTGCTTCGCGATCATAAATCCCCTCGCGACAGTCCCTGCCATCGTGCCGCAACTAATAACTACAGGAAACGGCAATCACGTGACGTCGAATTCGAGGCTGAGGCGGCGACACAGCAAACGCGACGTGAGGCATTCCTGACGCCGAAGGCGTCACAGATTGTAGCCGGGGGTCAAAGCGAAGCGGCGACCCCCGGATCGAAGAACGCGATGACACAATGCATCCTGTAGGGATGCCAGATATCGTCATATCAAGGACTCTGAACAGCAGAGGGCATAGGCCGCGCCGTCGCCGCTTCACTCATGGAGAACCAAAATATAGCCTGCAAAAATGCTTCACAGCGTTGCCTTCAGGGCTCAGTGTCCTGGTGGAAGTTGTCCCTGGGGTATTGCCAGTGTTGCCCCGGGCTGCGATAGATTACCCCTGTGGCCTGCAAGGGCGACCTGAATTCAAAGACCGACGCCTTGTAAATCGTTGCCTGCGTTGAGTGGTGCCCCTTGAAACGCCGCGGAATGGTGTTGGCCCCTGTGGAAGGCCTTGGGGGCGCGATTTGGGAAACGTTCGGTTTCTGCATGGCGTCGGATGACGTCGATATGCTGCCCGACTGAAGGTCTTCGGCCTTCTCAGGTAATGTGGTCGGCCTTGGGCAGTCCACGGGAAGACCTTCGGTCGCGGCCTATGCGGCATGAGGAGACGGTGAAGAGACTTGCGCACAACGGTACCAATTTACTTGGCCTGCGGCTCCGCTTGGGCGCGCGGATTGGGTTCGTTCGCCAGTACTTGAACGATCGATGTTGGCTGACTGTACGGCGTCCATTCGACGATGTTGCGGTCATTCTTGTCTGAGTACTGGAATTGGATGCGGGTTCGATAGAGATACGATTTGCCGGCTTCAACACTGAAGTCGAACTCACGGAACAGCAGGTGCTCGGGACATGTGTTGTCGCGTGGAGCCACCAGGTCGGGATGATTGACAAACTTAATCCACGTCGTTTTTTCGAAGCGGGGCGAAGTCGTCACCACTACGGGAATTGGATACGTAATGGCAGGATCTGTCAGCAAGGCGACGACGGAATCCGCGTCGTGATTTCGCGATCCTTCGAAGGCATAGATCGTGTTTTGAATCGGCAGTGGGTTCCATGTGATCCGGTCCCATGGGGGCTCAGCCTCGTCTGATGCTTTCCGTTCAATGACAAAATCGAGTGCTTTCCAATGACGCTTTGTCGTATCAAATGGCTTGCCAGAGATGCGGGCACATTCTTCGATCTGCTTCTTGAGAGGGACCAGCCCGCGAATTGCGACAAATGGCTTGTTTAACGTTCGGTTGGGATTCAACTCCGGTTTCTCAAACTTCAATTCCTGCACGGTCGCCTCGGCAATGAGCTTCTCGACCGGCAGCAGTATCAATGCCCCGTTCTGATTGGCTGCGGGAACCTTCTTTTCGTCCGAGACGATCTCGACTTGCAGTTCGATCTGCACGATTTGCGAGACTTTTCCGTCACGATCCTTGTAGGCAATCGGAACGGAGACTTTCCGCGACTGCTTCTTCACCCAGAGTTGTGGTTCCAGGGTGATGACCAACTCGGCCGCTTCCGCCGACCGTAGTTCGCGTCGATCGATCATGGCTGTAAACGGACCGCGGCTAACGCTGATGCCGCCAATCGTGATTGTTTCACTAAATGAGTTTGTGATTTGAATTACATGCGTCACCTTCGCGCCGCGTTCGACCTTGCCGAAGTCGAGACGGAGTTCCGAGAACAACTGGTCCGCCCAATTTGAGTCGCTCAGGCTCTTTTCGGCCTTCTGGAGTGTCGCCCCGATGTATTTGGCTCCCGAGGAATGATCCTCTTCGACGAGCAACAAGCTTCCGT
>CAIWEX010000735.1 GCA_903911795.1 uncultured Schlesneria sp. | reverse complement strand
TTTTTCTGACGCTCGCTCAATGCGCGAACTGCAAATCTGGAAACGCAGAGGGCGCAGAGATCGCTGAGCAAAGGCTGAAAATGGTGACTGCTACAGCCATTCGCCTCAGCTGCGTTTCTAAAGCAACTTTATAAAAGCAAAGAAGCGGGGCTGAACGATGGAGGGCAGGATGATCGAAGAAATCAGAATCATGATTCTTCATCGTTCTGCCCCACATTGTTCTGCCAAAGTCTGGCGTTCATGAAAGTGAAGTGGAGACCTTCGGTCGGTTTCGGCGGGGTCGGGAGACCCGCGCCGATCAAAATCTAGGTTAAGCGCGACACAGCACTACGCATTCCAGCGTCGATACTTCCACAGCGTCCAGATCGCCTGTATTCCATCGCGGAGCTTAAGCTTTTTGCCACAGTGGGTGTCGCGAGGATTGTAAGCGACAGGAATTTCGGCAAAGCGAAGCTTCAGGCGGGCGGCTTTCGCAATCACTTCCGGGCAGAACTCGAAGCGATTGCAGTCCAGCTTCATTCTCATCAAGTCGCTGACCTTCAGCACCTTGAAACAGCACGCTTCGTCACGAATCGACACACCATAAAGAATGCGGACAATCAGATTCAGCAACCAGATCCCGGCACCGTGCGCCAAACGGGTCGACCTGCCTGAGTGTGATCGGTATCCGACAACGATATCAGCCTCACCCGCCAGAAGTGGCTTCAGTAACCAGGGATACTCTTCCGGTGAGACTTCCAGATCCGCATCTTGCACGATCAGGTACTGAGCTTTGGCTTCCAGGAGGGCCGTGCGAATGGCAGCTCCTTTTCCCCGATTCACTGGATGTTTCAGCAGGATGACCTGCCGCACATGAGGTGGTCTGGTTGAGGTGTCCCAGCCTTTTTTCCATTCTTCCAGTCGAAGCATTGTTCCGTCCATGGAGCCGTCATCCACAACCACAATGTCCTTCGGGGTCGTTTCGTCGATGACGCGCTGCAGCAACTCAATGACTGTAGAAACTTCATTGAAGACAGGGATTGCCACTGTGATATCAGGCACGACGACACCATCAGTACAGCGTGGATTCGCATGCTGAACAGCATCACTCTGCTGACAGTCCGCCAGCGTCTTCGAGTTCACTGCTGTCACTGTCGAATGCATGATTGAACCCGAGCGAGCCACCGAAGCGGTGCAATTCGCCTGGAGCCACAGCGGCTGCATCGCAGAAAATCACAAAAACCATGCGGCTTGTGATTATGCTACGCAGCGCCGCGTTTCGATGCAACTCATGTTCGCCAGCAAATTCCTCAGAATCAGCGACTGCTTTCAGCCAGCTCCGCAGACAAATTTGCGTGAGTCGGCGTCTACGGGTGACATTAGCGGGCTCTGCCGCAGTTCGTTTTTGAGTTTTCCGTGTCGACGGCGTGTGGCGGCAGGCAATGGATCCGAAAAGCGGCCACATCACCAACAGATCTCAGAAACGGTATGCCGAAACCACCTTAGATCCCGGAGCCGCGACCGTCAGGGAGCGGTCTTCCTCTTCCATCGCGCCAGCCAACCCAACCGCTCCCTCACGGTCGCGGCTCGATGCGTTGGGCGATGCCGCTTTTGATGCCGCGACACTGAAGTGTCATGCGCTCTAATATGGATCAACGACCGGCAGTCCAGCAGTCATTTCGGTGGCATGTGCCGGATCGGCCTGGGGAGTCGCAGTCATCATCATTGGTGTTGGACCGGCAATTGGCGTTGGCTGACCAGCGACGTTGACTTCAGAAACAATTCCAGGGTTTTGCGCATAGCCCGGGATCATAGGAGCGGAGGCGGTGATCATTCCGGATTGCCAGCCTGCGTCTGCCATTCCGTAGTTCGGGAGTGGATACGCGGTCAGTTGCTGGCTCGACGCATTCTTCGCCATGCCGTGCTGATGATTGTGGTGGTGATGTCGATGCTGTTTCTGGGCCACGACAGGGTCTTGCATAATAATCGGATCATTGCTGACCATGGCCGTCTGGGTGACCATCGGTTGCCCGTAGGCTGGATCAAATCCCGCAGTCATCACTGGGGTGGGATTCTGAATCATTGCGGATCGACGCATGTTCGTTGAACCGTTTAACGTTGCCAGACGCGAGCGGACTTCCGGTTGATCCCAGCGAGCCATCAGCGACCGCTGATAATAAGCCGAGGCCTGATCTGCCTGCCCGTTTTCCTGGTAGAGTTGCCCCAGATGCGCCAGGGCAACGGGGTGGTTTGGCTTGACCTGCAGAGCCTGCCGCAATGACTGTTCGGCGGCAACGCGATTTCCGGTTTCGTGCTGGAGCCAGGCATGTTCGACGTAGGCTTCCGGGACGTACGGCTGCGTTTCTTTCCAGCCTGTGAGCAACTGGTCTGCTTCAGCGGTCCGATTTTGTGACAGCAGAACTTGCGTCAATGCGTGATAGGTCGGCTGATGCATCGGATCAACGGAAAGGTTGTGACGCAGGACCGTTTCAGCACTTGCGATATCTCCCTGCTTCTGCAGGGACATGGCGAGGTTGTGCCGGCTGTCGGGGTTCTTGGGGCGATCGATAACGGCACGCTGGAATTCTTTGCGGGCCATCTCGTAGTTGCCCTTCTGATAATAACCCATTCCGGAGTTATTCATGACCCAGCCATTCGTGGCGTGGCATCCAGAAAACAGCAGAATCATTGCCAGGCAGCTCACAGAGCGGGCGATCAGGACGGATGAAGACGTGATTGTGAAAAACGTGCGCATAGTGCCGCAACTCCTGGCTCACGGAGGATTTCGACTGGGCCCCAATTGGAAGTGCTGGGAGGAACCCGGTTAATCAAGATTCTGGATGTGGGAGAGATTCGCGGCGGAACCATAGTTAAGGCTCCTGCCCCCTGCAAGACGGGTTTCGTCCGGTTCAGCCCCCGAAACCTCGAAAACTTGAATTTCATTCGGAATTCTCGTGATGGATTGATGGGTTCGCGGCCCACTGCGATGGAAACCGGCAGAGACTGCCGCTAAATGGGCATTCCCGAACAAGGCGGCACGCGACTTGCCATATTCCTCTCTTGGTGGCACATCATCACTGATGTGGAATTTAGGAATTCATGATGACGCTGGCAGCGTTTGCCAGAATCAAGTTTCTTGTATCTCTTTTGCGCTCAAGGAGATCAGAGTGAAGCGATGGTTGCGGACCGTATTGCCGGTCTTAGGTGTTTTAGGTGCTTTTTCCAGTCTTTCCTGGGCCGACGAAGCGGCGTCCCCATCGGTGGCGCCCGTCGCTCCGGTTGAGTTTAACGGGGCGGATATCGCCTGGTCGCTTACGGCTTCAGCACTCGTGCTCATGATGACAGCACCTGGGTTGGCTTTGTTCTACGGGGGGTTGGTTCGGAAGAAAAATATTCTGGGCGTGATGATGCAGTGTGTGTTCCTGATGGGGATCATGTCACTGGTTTGGGCGTTCTGGGGATATAGCCTGGTCTTCAGCGGAGATCTCGGAGGTGTCGGCCTGATCGGTGACCTGGGGTACGCCGGACTTAAGGGGGTGTTGCCGACGTGGGAGAACAATGCTCAGGTGATTCCTGCTGCCGGAACGATCCCTCGATCAGTCCATATGATCTTCCAGATGATGTTCTTCATTATCACACCAGCGTTGATCTGCGGTGCGTTTGCAGAACGTATGAAATTCAGCTCAATGGTGCTGTTCTCGGTGCTGTGGGGAACATTCATTTATTGCCCGGTTGCTCACTGGGTCTGGGCAGATGCCGGTTGGTGTGCTGAATTGAATCCGAAGGCCGCCTTCCGGGCGTTCGACTTTGCTGGTGGAACCGTGGTTCACATCACCAGCGGATTCTCTGCTCTCGTTTGTGCCATCTTGTTGGGCAAACGACTGGGATATGGGCATGAGCCAATGCCACCACACAATCTGACATACACATTCATTGGTGCGACATTGCTGTGGGTTGGCTGGTTCGGCTTTAACGCCGGTAGCGCCATGGCATCAAACGCACTCGCCGCAAACGCTTTTGTTGCCACGCACATGGCTGCAGCGGCAGGAACGGTCAGTTGGGCCGGGATTGAATGGTTAAAGCGAGGAAAGGCGAGTATTCTTGGGGCGTGCTCAGGTGCGGTTGCGGGACTGGTCTGTATCACTCCGGCCAGTGGTTCGTGTACGCCAATGGCCGGGATTGCAATGGGCTTCCTGGCGGGGGGCGTCTGCTTCTACTTCTGCACAACCATCAAGAACAAGTTTGGTTATGACGATTCCTTGGATGCATTCGGCGTTCACGGGGTCGGCGGAACATTGGGGGCCTTGTTGACCGGCGTGTTTGCATCTAAGGCTGTCACGAACGATGCGACGAAATTCGGGCTTCTTGAAGGTAACGCAAATCAACTTGTGGCACAGTTCGTTGGAGCGGCGGCGGCGATCGCATTGGCCGTGGTTGGAACCATCATTCTGCTGAAGATTGTCGATTCGATCCTCGGCTTGCGCGTTAATCAGGCAGGTGAGTTGCAAGGCCTGGATATCAATCAGCACGGCGAAGAAGGTTATATCTTCCTGTGATCGGTTGAACGGATCGTTGTCAGAAAAAGTTGACTTGCGGGATTCTCCAAGGACGGCTATCCCGGTGTTCAAAATGGGCTGCAGTTGTCACGGATGTCTCAACTGCGGCCGGTTAGCCAGTAAAAGCTGGCAAGGTGTCGGGAAAGCGTGTCCGGCGAACCTCGTTCGCCAACTCCCACTAGGCAGAAGGTGACTCGTGAAGAAGATCGAAGCGGTAGTCCGGCATTTCAAGCTGGAAGAAGTCAAAGAAGCACTGATTGAAGCAGGTGTCCAGGGGATGACTGTTACCGAAGTTCGCGGTTTCGGACGTCAGAAAGGTCACAAGGAGCAATATCGGGGTGCCGAGTATTCGGTAGACTTCCTTCCGAAAGTGAAATTGGAAGTGATCGTCGGCGATGACCAGGCCAAGCCTGCCATCGAAGCGATCGTCCGGACAGCTCGCACCGGACAGATCGGTGACGGCAAGATTTTTGTGACGGACTTGGCCGAAACGGTGCGGATTCGTACCGGCGAAAGTGGCACAGAAGCGATCTAGTGCCGCGTGCTTCGAATTCGGGTTTGGTTCGTCTGCCTCTGGGTGATGGCCCACGGTTTGAACCGGACGCTAGCGCGTTCCGGTTGATGGATTGAATCCGAAAAAGGGGGCGTGACATGTTGAGTTTTCAGTTTTCATGATCAACCGAACGCTAAAACGTCCGGTTGCGATATAATCAACCGGATGCAAACGCGCTCCGGCTGTTTTCGGGTTCAAAATCAGTTGAATTCGCCTTACTCTCAGAAAGGGAAATTGTGAAGAAAGTCGAAGCCGTCATTCGGCATTACAAGCTGGAAGAAGTGAAGAACGCTCTGACTCAAGCGGGGATTCAGGGGATGACCGTCAGCGAAGTACGCGGCTTCGGACGGCAGCGTGGACATAAGGAAACGTATCGCGGTGCCGAATACACCGTCGATTTCCTGCCGAAAGTGAAGCTCGAAGTCGTCGTGGCAGATGACGAAGTCGCGAACGCGATCCAGGTAATCTCGAATGTTGCCAGAACCGGTCAGATCGGCGATGGAAAGATTTTCGTGACCAACCTGGCTGACGTGATTCGCATTCGAACCGGGGAATCGGGTCCTGGCGCCATCTAAACCAGACCCATCTAGATCCAGACAAGGACGCTTCCAACCGGAAGCAAGCCTGCTCGCTTGACGCGCCTCGTTGCTCACGAGGCGCTTTTCGCGCCCGTGCCGAATTGGCGATGGATCTGCAGGTGGTAAAACCAACGTCCCGATGACGTCGGAATCGCTATTGATCGACGATTTTATTGGCCCACAAGGACACGCTGATGGTGGAAGCAGTTGTCCGTGACCAAAGGCCTGCGCTCTTGAAAGCTCCAGGTCTCGTGGCCGGCACCGAACGCATTGTGCAACTGAAACTTCGCCTCGACGAAATTCGTCGCCAGGTCCGGGAGCGTTTTGCCCAAGGTGCCTCCGCCGTCCACACGACGGCTCTGCAGTCTGAACTGTTCGACGCGTTCGTCGTCGCGGTCTTTCAGGAGCGGCTGCAGGAACTCTCTGCCGAAGAAAGATCTAGCGTCGAGTTGCAATCGGCAGTTGTCGCAGTCGGTGGCAGCGGACGGGGAGAAATGTGCCCGTATTCGGATGTCGACCTGCTGTTCCTGCATTCACCCACCATCGCTTCAGTCTACGAGCCGCTCGCATCTCAAGTTCAGCGGGACTTCTGGGACTGCGGGCTCAAGATCGGGGCCAGCGTTCGGACGTTGCCTGATTCCATGCAGTGGGCACGCCAGGAACCTCAGTTCGCCACATCACTCGTCGACGCTCGTTGGCTGTGGGGTTCCACTCCACTGGTCGAACAGCTTCGAGCAAAGTTTTTGCGAACGGTCGTTCGGGCACGTCGAGCTCAGTTCATCGCTGATGCCGTTGCCTCACGCGACAAGGAGCGGACGGATTACGGGGCCACAGATCGG
>CAIWEX010000734.1 GCA_903911795.1 uncultured Schlesneria sp. | reverse complement strand
GACTGCGAAATCAGCGTATCCCTGGCCTCGCGACAGGGTCGCTGGCTTGAGATCCTGCAAGGCCTTGCCGATCGTCGTCACAATTTCATCGGTCAACCAGTCCGAATACGTGTTGATCCGTTCAATCTGCACGGCGTCCAGGGGATAGGCGTCATACAAGGCGCCTCGCAAGACGGGGCCACAATGTGTGTGAGATGCGTGCAGGACCAGTTGCGATCGTTCAAGTTTGAATTTGTCTTTCAATCGACGCGCCAGGTCGTCTGCGATCGACTGTGGGATCCCCAGCGTGTCGCTGGACAGGACGATGCCACGGTGACCGTGGTCATCTTCAAGTGCGAGAACTCGCACGTAAAGATCATGTTCGGCTCCTTCCGACGGACCTGTACGACCACCGTAGCCGGCCATCCACATTGGCTGCTTCGGAGTAATCACGGTTTTGGCAAGGCCCGCTTTCCAGCCGGCTTGAATGTCGTTCGATTGCCCGAGAACTACACACAGAACAATGCCCAGGCTGATTGATGGCAGGAATCGCATGCTTGCTTCCTTAAGAATGTTTGCGAAGCCAGTCGAACGTCCTCGTTGTTTTACGTCGAAAGCAAGGAAAAAGACACCGTCCTCGACGTTCAGCCGCGCCGTCGACATAATCAGGGCCCCGACACCAAGGAACAACCGATGCTTGCCTACTTGCAACTGCTGCGACTTCCCACTGTTTTCACGGCGATGGCTGACATTATTCTCGGCTACGTGCTGACTCATCGATTTATCCTGGGGCCCGATGGATTTGACAATCCGCAAAAGTTTTTCGGGCTGCTGGCTTCGTCGTGCTGTCTGTACATGGCGGGGATGGTCTTCAACGACGTTTTTGACCGGAAGCAGGATGCCACCGAACGGCCTAATCGACCGATTCCGTCGGGCCGTATACCACTCAAGAACGCCGTGATCCTGGGCGTTGTACTGATGATCACGGGGGTTGCTGCCGCCTCGCTGGTGACAGTTGTCAGCCTGCAGGTGGCCGGACTGCTGGTTCTGGCGATCCTGGCCTATGACAGTATTCTGAAGCGGACACCCCTTGGTCCAGTTGCGATGGGAAGTTGCCGGTTTCTGAACGTCTTGCTGGGGGCGAGTGATCAGACCGCGTGGGTTCCGCCGGGTTTGCTGGTCCGACCGCAGCTCTGGGTTGCAGCGGCGCTGGGGTTGTACATCGTCGGGGTGACGGTGTTTGCCCGGACGGAAGCGAAAACGAGCAACCGTTTACAATTGGGATTGGCCCAGGTCCTGTTCAACGCCGGTATTGCAGTTCTGGCGGTCTTGTTTGTCTCCTGGCCTGTCTGGAGCTGGCCACCGCGACACAATGGCCCCGTTGCGTTGGCGATGCTGGCGGTCGTCGCATTTACATTGAATCGACGGACGGTCACCGCCCTGGTGACACCTTCGCCAACCAATGTTCAGGTGACGGTCAAGTTGCTGCTGTTGTCGTACGTGATGCTGGATGCAACCGTCGTGTTCTGGAAAATGGCCGAG
>CAIWEX010000733.1 GCA_903911795.1 uncultured Schlesneria sp. | reverse complement strand
GTTTTCTGATCGATCCGCAAGGCGCCATTCTCTGGCGCTATGTCGGTCGCGAGCCATTTATGGCCACGAAACCGCTGCTGAAAGAAGCGAGTCGCGCACTCAACCTGCGAGCAGGCTGGGGGCGTGAACGATTTCACTCCACGGCGCGAACGCCTTCAGACTGATTCGCGTAACTGCATTCTAACGACGTAACAATTGACTTTGTCTTGTCACAACCCGATCCCCGAGTTCAAAAAGGAATGACCACCGTGATTGCGAGACAAGTTTCATTTCGATTCGGCCGAACCTCGGTTGCCACTCTGGCAGCCTTGCTGGCTGGCTGCCTCACCGCGGCAGCCGCCGATGGTCCTGAAGGGATACACAAGCTGCCCGCTCCCCCAAAAGTCCTCTCCAAAGCGGCGCCGAAAGGGACGTACGGCGTCATTGACGAGAATCTGTTTACAGTCTTTGGGACCTATGTGATTCCCGGACAATTGAACGACGATGGCAGCCCAAAACAGATCTGGACTCGTTCCTATCAGAATACAGTCCCTATTGATCCCAAGAAGTTACAAAACGCGCACCTGAAAGGGGCAAACCAGCCTCCACAGGCTCATATCCCCGGCCCGACGTTTGTTTTCAAGCCAGACGATTTTCTGCGAATTCGGCTGCACAACTTTTTGAATCGTAGTGACAACCCCTGGCTGAATGAACTTCAGAACAATCTTTCCCCGGGGATCACGACGGACGAATTGCCGGAAAGTGCGGCACACGAAGTCAACATTCCACATGGCTTCAACGAAACGAATCTGCATGTCCATGGACTGCATGTGGACCCCAAGCAGGACAATGTGACCGTCCTGATTCTGCCGCAAGATGGCGATCCATCAGCCTTGTCTCCTGATCAGCAGGGACTCGTGCAGAACATCAACCAATGGTGGCAGCGCCGGTACCAGTACAAGATTCCTACAGACCATCTTCCAGGAACCCATTGGTATCACAGCCATCGTCACGGATCGACCTCCATTCAGGTCGAGAACGGGATGGCAGGTGCTCTTGTGATTCAGCCTAAGCACGACCAGGACGATATCGTTCCAGGCTTGGCAGCGACCGAACATGATCGGGTCATGGTCGTTCAGGAAATTCAGAACTATGCCGTCAATGCTGGCAGCGGCCAGGGAAAAGGGCCGGAACAAACGGCGGCGAAAAACATTGTCGTCACCGTCAATGGTAAATACGCTCCGACACTTCAGATTCCCCAAGGTCAGGTTGAACGCTGGCGGTTTATCATCGCAGGAGCCAACCATCAGCAGCAGTCGAATATCTGGGTTGGCAAGATCGACTTTTCAATGTCAAAGGAACTGTTCGATCTCCTCAATTCGATAGACATGTCAAACTATAAAAATTACATCACGGATCCCCCTACGCAAACTTTCCCCAGTGCAGTCACCTGCGATTTCAGCGATCCGGCCAAATCTGCGATCAACGGTTCTGTCAATCTGGTGGCGATCGACGGTGTGACACTCAGCCGCGCCGTTCCAATCACGGCGCAGACCCCGACGTTCGGCTCGTCTGGTAATCGATCGGACCTGCTGGTCCAGGCTGATCCACCGCCTGCACGATCTGCGTATTTCGTCTTTAAGAATTACCCCACGACTGTCCCCCCGATTCAGGGATTTGCTGCCGCATACCCTGAACTGTTTGACGAAAAGGACCCGAGGGCTCACTGGCGCTATTTGGCATTGACCAAAGGACAGTTGCCACGAGCGAAACCGACAGACCCACCCATCCCTGCCGTCAAGGTAAGTCCTCCCAAGACGGGCATACCAGCAAATGTTCCGAAAGACCCCTATAATCTCGGAGCAAGCTTCGCTGGCTTTAAAGTGCCTTGGGCTAAAAACGTTCAGTCCGATGGCTCAAACCCTGGTGATACCCGAACCGACGCTCAGGCGATTACGCCGATTATCACGGGAGTTGCTTCCGCCGACAAAAAGGATCCCATCACCGTTGCGTATTCCCAACCGGGACCGGCGGCTCCGAACGATCCGAACGGAATCACGGGTGGAAGGTGGCAACCGGCGGGCGGAGCGGGTGGTGGTATCACTCAGGATTACCTGATGTGTGTTCAGGTCGTTCCCCCAGTTGCTGGTCCCAAGTATGATCCAAAATCGCTCAACGCGGTTCTGAATACCCTCAGCCCCACAGGCAATCGTGCGACGACACGGCTGACACGGACGAATGAGCAAGGTCAGACAAAGTCTGATATTCCCAGCTATGTTGCTCCATTTGATGATGCTGTCGATTTCCAGCGAACTGTCACCTTTGACCATTCTTCAACCGCGTTTCAGTACGAAGACAAGACCACCGGAGGGGCACCTACAGCGATCCAGCAATTCTGGATTGATGGTCGCCAATTCAGTTCGACCGACTTTGTTGGCAACCCTGCAGCAACGTCGCTGATCCAGCGACCGATCATCAACGAAATGCAGACGATGGGCAGCTTCACTGCGGCAAATGGTCTCTGGACGAATCAGACGCAACCGCTGGCGGCACTCGGTCAGATCGCCGTTACAGATGATAATCATAAGAATCTCAAGCCGACACGGATCGAGATTCTGAACACAAATGCCGGGTATTATCGTCCTGTGACGCTGGTCACCCCCGCAAACGGAAAACCGTACTACACTTACAACTACGGAACAGGAGCATTGCCAGACTACAAGTCTGTCACTGGATTTAAACATTCGCGACCACCGATGGCGGGAACGTCTGAAGAGTGGATGCTTGTGAACAACTCGGACATTTATCACCCCTTCCACATCCACATCAGCCCGTTCTTCGTTGAAGAAGTCGGCCAGTTGCATACGGATGGCAAGACGTGGAGTACTCGTAAGATCATCTGGGACTCCAAGACGAAATCCGTCGTCTGGGAACCAGCCGACCTTCCCGCCGCCAATCGTACGTTTGGATGGGTTGTCGGGAACTGGTGGGATACGATCCTGATTCCTCCACACGGCTACATTCGCTTCAAGACCTGGATCAACATTCCCGATCAGAAGCCAACGAATCGGCACGCACCCACGTCGCCAACAGACGATGTC
>CAIWEX010000732.1 GCA_903911795.1 uncultured Schlesneria sp. | reverse complement strand
GTACCGGCTTCACGTAGGACCAGTGTGCTGCATATTTGCCCCCTTGCTTGATCCAGTCGTTGAGCAATTCAATTTCATGAGGTGTCAGCTTCTTGCCGGATGACTTGGGCGGCATCACTTCGTCAGCATTGGCGGTCCGGACGCGATGCATCAGTTCGCTCTTTTCCGGCTGACCTGGCACGACGGCGCGTTTGCCGTCACCCAGATCCGCGACGATCCCCTCGGCGGTATCAAACCGAAGTCCGTCGGTTCCCCCTTTACGTTCCTTGGCATCCGGCCCATGACAGAAGAAGCAGTTGTTCGACAGGATTGGTCGGATGTCGCGTGTGAAGTCGACGGGACGGTCCGCACCTTGTAAGGGGCGAGTCTGATTCACTGCCATCATCATAGTCACGGCAAACGAAACCAGCCGGTTGAAATTCATCGCAGTCACCTCAAGTCGATTGGGCTCAATATTTATCGTCGCGATTCGGATTTGCTGCTCAAGCTGGGCTCAGCAAAAACGAAAACGTGATCGAATCTGGCGGGACAAGTCTGGCAGGATACTCGGCAGGAAAATTTTACGCTCAAATTCAATCAAAATCCTTACCACCCACCCATCAGAATCAACAGGGGCTGATCTGTCCAGTGGAAAACGGGATTGAAGAGCCGCGAAGGGCGAGAACGTCGTGGTTCTGCTCGAAATTTCGGGTGAATGTTGGGGAAAAGTGACTTCTGAACGAAGAGGAAGAGGAGACCTGCGGTCGCGTGTTTCGGCGAGGTCGGGAGACGTCGGGAGACCCGCGCCGATCGCGCGTGTACCTTTTCGGCGAAAGAGAAGACGACCTCACGCCCGCTTCGCTTAAGACGCCAAGACGCAAAGGTTTCAACTATTCCACAATCGCCTTTCCCCAACCTCTTCCTCCCTTTGCGTCTTCGCGTCTCTGCGTGAGCCCTTCTTTGGAGATGACATCATGGGCACCCCACGCGAATCACATCGCGAGCCCCTCCCTGAACCGATCAAACCATTTGCTTACGTCTTGCGGATCGCTCAAAGCTGACCGCGATTCTTCATCGTTCTGCACCACATTGTTCTGCTAACGGTCTTGCTTGAATTGAAGAGGAGACCTGCGGTCGACCGTTTCGGCGGGGTCGGGAGACGTCGGGAGACCCGCGCCGAACGGGGTCGGGAGACTCGCGCTGATCGGGACGGGGAAACGCACTCACCGGTCGAGCGAGCCTCACAGGGCACGGCCGTCGAGATATTTCAGAAAAAAGTTGACAGTTGGACTCAAGATCTGCATTCTGAAGAGGCATTTCCGTTCGCGCTCAACTTCAATTGACTTCTCACAGGCGTCGCTCACGTTCCCCTCACTGTGACGGCGGTCTGCTGGTGTGGACTATTGGTAGCCTTGGTCTCGCAGGGGCATTAAGGAGTGATCGCATGGACACAAACGTACTTTACGATGACGACGCTGGGGCCATCACTTCCGTCGGTGATTCTGGACTGTTGTTTGAAAGTGCCTGCGGAACCGAAAATCTACGAGTTCTGCAAACGGGCGAAGTGACAGCGATTACATTTGGAGATCGCGGAGTCCGCGACGCTGCCTGCATCAATACGTTTTACGCCCAAATCCTCGATCTCCTCGAACAGAACCGATGTCGCTCGCTGATTCTCGACATGCGCGGCGTCTGGTTCCTGCCGAGCCGAACGCTGGGCGCATTTCTGTCGCTACGCAAGTGTGTCGAGCGAATTGAACTCCACAACGTTTCGGACGAACTCCGCGAAAGCCTGCGAGTCGCACAACTCGATCAGATTCTACACGTCACCACCAATGAAGATGCGCCTGAGCGGACGATGTAAGTTCCGTGCCATGGGCATCCAGCCCATGCCGACCCCAAGCTAAATGCGCAGCTCTGATTGAAGAATGCTGAGTACAGAGATCGGCTCGTTTGAAGCATCGCATGCTGACTCGCAAACGGCCATCTTCACGCGGAGCGATGAAGGCGACTTTGATGAAGGCTGTCATATAGCGATGCGATGGGTTTGTCTCGAACCCAACTGATTGAACTTGACCATCGATCGCTGGTGGATCAAAGTCCAGACTTGGTGATGTTTGGCCCGTCGTTCATCGGGGGGGACACGCAACGTTCCGCGGTAACACAGGGGCACGCATGGAATCGTCGATCCGAAAAAACAAGATTATCGCGATCTGCATCGCTGTGATTGTAGTTCTCGCTGGCGTTCTTGTCGTCAATATCGTCTCAGATATCCGACGCCAGTTGTTCCTAAAGCAAACTCGCAACGATCTGAAGTGGGTCGCGTTGGCGTTGCACAGCTATCACGACACTCATGGTTCATTCCCGCCTGCGGTCATTCGCGATGGCGATGGAAATCCGATTCACTCCTGGCGAGCAATAATCCACGGCGAAATGGCAAAAGTTGTCGAGAGCGTAGAATTTAAAGTCTACGACTTCTCTCAGCCGTGGGACAGTCAGGTGAACAGGCAATCAACTTCGGGCCGATTCCGTTCTTACCCCTATCAGATTCTTGCGGTTGTCGGCCGTAATGCGGCATGGGGTACTGACGGCGCGCGTTCACTTGCCGACTTCAAAGATGGCACAGCCGAAAGCGTTTTACTGATCGCGGTCCGCAATACAGAGATGACATGGCATCAGCCGGTTGATGCGGTCGTAAACGATTCCGGCAAATTAACTGTCAACAACCAGGAACTCGATCTTTCCAGAGATCTGTATTTCGTCACGGCGGATGGTTCAATAACACACGCGGCAAATGGAATCGCCCCCCATACCATGTCAGCATTGCTCACAATCAATGCCGGCGATGCGGTTGCCGAGTGGTAGGCTACTGACGACAAATCGATATTCTCCGGAGAAGTGCTTTCACCCCTTGTCCTACCATTGATGCTGAAAGGCTGGTTGGTCACTGGAATAGATTGCACGGATTGCGTTTTCAAGACCTCCGTAGCGTTGCAGACATTCCTTAAGTCGATTCCATTCCAGAATAAATTCCTCGGGAACGTCTTCCAAGGCGCAATAGCGGCAAACGTGCGAGCGAACCAGTTCTTCCAGCCGTTCGGTCAGTCTCGCTCGGGCATGACGAAAATAATTGTCCGCAGATGTCACTGGGATGCGCAACGACGAAGCAATGTCGGCCATGGAGATGTCTTCGCAAAGTCGTCCGTACAAGACCCGAAAATAGTCCGCTTTCTTTGAATTGCTGTACTCTGCGAACAAATTGTCAATGGCCGTCTGGACCAGATTTTCCGCCCAGGCCGCAGAGAATGCATCGATCTGTTCCGCCGAGAGATCCTCGGGGTCAGAGGAAGAGCGAGGCTGATAACGATCAAGTTGCCCGAGATGATCCCGAACGACTCTTTCACGACCTGCAGGCAGTCCGCTCAGGTAGTGCCCTGCCATCAGCGGCCGATGTGGAACTGGCTGCTAATCCCCAGACGTTCCTGCAGGCCAGCCCACCAACGGCCAGTTCACAGGCCGCGGCTCCCTTTGCTACGACGCGGCTCATCCACGCACCTCAGTTCGTTGACGAGCCGTGGTTATTGCCCGACGAACAATGTCCCGAACCCGTGTCGACGTGGTGGTCTCGCCTGCGAGACCGCTGGTCGAACTGGCTGTGGTCACGAACACCAGAATGGGTCGTCCAACTTCAATCGACTCAGCAGCAGGTCGGGGGTGCGGTCGCTGAGTACGAACGCCGACGGGATCAACTGCGAGAACTCGTCCGTGAGGCAAATGACGTTCTGACAGAACTGCGAGCGGCACTCGCCCAGCGTCCCGAAGACGACGATCTCCTCAAAGCCGCCGAAGAACAGGAAGAACAGCGCGGCCAGATGCAACTTCGGTTGTCACAGGTCGAAGCCAGACTCGCACAACTCTGCCATCAACGAGATCTTCTCCAGGCAAGACTCAAAGCCGCTCATGCAAAACTACACATCGCTGGTCAAAAACCGCCGCGAGTCAGGCGAAGGCGAACTCTCGTTGCTGGAGGTCTGCTTTTACTGGTCGTGTTCGGGGGTCTGGCTGTTTTTCGATCTCCGCAGCAAAAAGGCGGGGCTAAAGTCACCGTTGAAGCCACTCCAGATATTCCACTGCCTACGGAGATCCTGAAAGCTGCGAGAGTTACGATTGACATGCATTCCAATGTTCACAAATTGGCATTTTGCAGTGCCGACGGAATCCTCGGGATCGTGTCAGCGGACGGAAACATAGAATTACGAGATGGCAAAAACGGGCAATTGCTGAAATCGATTGCCAGCGGAGTGAAAGATCCTCGATACGTGGTGATTGATCCCGATGGAAACCGTGTGATCACTTTATCGCTGACGGGAAATGACTATTCGTTGACGATAAAGGATACTCGCTCGGATCGCGAATCGGTGGTACCATCGGCGTTGATCTGATGAGACGCGGACGGCGGTAGCTTGCGGTTTCCTCCCTCCGCTCCTTCTCCCGCTCAAGGCGAGCGTCTTCTCGGGAGATCGGTAGACGAGCTCTAGTCTCGCTCGTGTCTCGCACGGTTTGCAGAGAACGGACTCGGTTGGTGTCCCGCATCCCCGGCAGCTTCCTGGAATGCTCTTTGTCGTCAGCACAACGGCGGGAATTTTGAGGATCTGCATCATGCAGCCCTCGCATTCTCGTTGGCTGGTTGCTCTTCTCCAGCAGGTTGAGACGACTCTTCAACGCAATCCGCACGGCGGACCGCAACGGTCCATTGACGCGGAACGATCGCAAACTGACGAACGGTTGTAGGAATCGCCGCCGTCTGTAGAATGACGCACCTGAAGTCGACTGTTTTCAGGCTTCGGGACCGTAGCTCAATCGGTTAGAGCAGAGGACTCATAATCCTTTGGTTCTCGGTTCAAGTCCGAGCGGTCCCATTTCTCTGTTTTTCAGGTAGTTCCCGGTGCAGCTGGTGGCGGATGTGTCGCCGGGAACTCAGGTCTGGTTCGATTTCCAAAGGTTCAGGTTCAGATGGGCCTGGCCCTGATGGTGAGATTCGTGCCAGACCAGAATCTGCATCAATCGGCGAAGCGTCCAGCCTCGTTCTGTGTACCATGGACGGATTGTGTCCAGCTCTTCGTCCTTGATCTCAGACAACGTCTGTACCAAGTGGGCTCGTGAGACATTCAGTATCTCGCGGATCGATTCGATGTCGGGAACATTCTGATCGGGAACACTGCCGATCTTGAAGCGAGGGACCAGGTCGGCGAAGGCAGCTGGCGTTCCCTTGAGACGTTCTGTGGCGGTCAGTTCTTCGGTAATTCCGATGTGAGTCAGCTGCCAGCCCAGGTGAGCTCGACCCGGGCCAGGTTGCCAGATCAGGGCTGCTGCGGGATCAGGGAGCTTGGCGATTTCATCCAGCGTGGCAATCGTGCGAGTACGGACGAATTCCATCAGATTCAACATGACGGCAACTTCACTCATGGCATCTTTCCAAATTGCGTGAGGACGGGATCGCGTTGTGATGACCCACAGGTTGCGATACTTGTATCACAGCGATTCCGGGGCGCGCAGCCAATCAGGCACAAATTTTCCCCGCGATAACGCAAATTTCGGAGGTCCGACATCTGCCCAGGTGTTTTATCTGAAGCTCCTGTCGCGCAGTCATTGAATCGCAGATGTTCGTCTTCGCAAAACGATAAAGAACCCGTCCGTTTGATCAGGCAGTAATTCCCATTGATCGGGGTGGTCACGGAATTCGGGAACCTCTTCCGGACGCTTGACTGTGCTGTACGGATGTTGAGTATCGATCACGATGAAATCGGTATCGTCGGGGACCCGCTTTTCATAGTTGCTCACTTTGCGGCTGTAGTTGCTGTAGTCGTATGACCGTTCGTGATGCGTATAGCGCGGATGAACGAAATCGGTTGAAGCAACGCGACTGGACTGCGGGACGAGCGAGGCGATCCGTGCGAACTTTTCGGCACGCGGACTTTGCCCGTAAAGTCGCTTCCAGTTCCAGGGGGAACCAGCGTCCCAAAACGGGACGCCGAGTGGTCCGAGTGTCACGAAGAGGCCTGTCGTGAGGGAACTGGTCCAGAGGATCGTTCGCAACAGGATCGGTATCGTCCCGAACGTGGCAGAAACTCTCCATCGATCTGCCAGGGCCTGGAGGGACCGTTGGGCCACGGGCAGGCCCCCTGAGACACTCCAGAAAACGATTGCGACGAGTGGTGCATGAAAATGATGACGAGGATCACGTGCTAATGAATTGAGGCAAAGTATCCCAAACAAGGGGCCTCCCACAGCCAGTCGCCCGCCTGAAAATAACGGCAGAAACGCGACCGGGGCGAGCATCGCCAATGCGTACAGGATTGTTTCCGGCGTGATCAGTTCGCCAAGCAGCAATCCCGGATTGGTGAGCATATTGAGCACGATCTGTTCGGGAGTCGCACCAAACTTCTTGAAGTAGCCCGCATAGTGGATCTCCACGCCCGACCGAAACCACGGCATGAGCAGGCGGGTGGCGACCCACAAGTAAACGACACTCCCCGCCGCAACAATCGCCCCCGTGACGGCCCATCGTCGATTGAACCCTGGAATTGGAGTCCGGGATTCCTCCGCGATCGTAAATTGTCTTTGTCGAGACTCCAGAAACTCACGCCAGACGATCCACACACCCAGCGGTCCAAAAACGATCGCGTAATCTTCCTTGACGGTCAGCGTGACCAGTAATCCGATGACGAAGCCACGAAGGTTGCGTCGCTCCAGTTGATCAAGAGTCAACAACAACAGCGGGATTCCAAACGCCTCGGGGCGAAATGTCTTCAGGTCGATCTCGATGTCCAGGAACTGCATCGGCGTGTAAAGCAGATAGGCGACTGCAGCCGCCAAGCCAGCCCACTCGGATTTCGTCTGACGGCGAGTCATCCAGAAAACTGGAAATGCTCCCAGCGCAAGTGCCGTCGATTCTGCAAATTCCAGCAACAGGTGCGACGGCCAGATGACATAAAGCGGCATCAGGAACAGGTGCACGAACTGAATGTGTTCGCCCCAGAACAAACCCTGGTCCAGATAACTCCGAAAGCCTTTCCCATGCAAAATATTCCACAGGTGCTCTTCGTACATGGCCGAGTCACCATGGGGGATCAACAAGTTGAAATAAAGCCGCCAGTTCATCGTTGTGAACGTGAGGATGTAGATCAGACTCGCCAGAGCCACCCAGCGAGTGGCTCGGCGCAAGTGACCAGTCGACGCTGGATCAGGCTCACGAGTTGGAATTGCCACTACAACGAAATTGGTGATCATTCCCGCGATACAGAACCCCAGCCAGAGTTGCGGAGTTAGAGTCACGACAACTGTCAGACTCTCCCAGCCGATCATGCTGGAAACGATCCAGACCCATTCCCAAAGGTCGAGTGCACACCACCAGATTCCGGTCGGGATTCCCCAGGTGACGATACTTCCAGCGATCCCTCTCTCAGTATTGCGAGCCACGACAATGGCTCCGATGCCCCACGTCAGCAGGATCAGCACTGTAGTGACCGTGACGATCTCGCGATAGCCGACAGTCGCCTGGTCAGGGAGTGCGGAGGCTGATGGGCGAGCACCGGTCAGAACCAGCCAGGTTGCGGGGCTGACAAAGTTCGTCGCCAGAATGCGTGACGACAGGACGGTTTGCACAAAACTGGCAGCCAGCAAGCAAGCGAGAATCAGCAGTGCGGACATCCCGCCCCACATCAGGGGGGAAGGAGCAGCGAAACGATGGCGTGAGGAGATCGGCTTCATCCCAGCATCGTAATCGCGGTGCATGGGAGCAGGGAAGTGCTCCCACGTCCAACGATTGTATTTCAACGGACGGAAGAGACAATATGGGGAAATACCGGAGCGCCGAGTCACATGCGATGCATCCCCTATGTGCAGTACGTCCTTGAGGCACCGCTTTCGATCGCGGAAATACAATCGCGATTGAAAGCGACTTGCGGATCGACCTATTGGAAACGGCCAGATCGTCAGAACCTGTTTGTTGGCCGAGTGGACGACGCTGGGTTTGGGCTGGTCCCATTGATCTGGGGCCAAAGCTCGTTTCTGCCGCAGTTCTTCGGGCGTTGGAAATCAACCTCGTCCGGAACATTGATCACGTTGCAGATTGTTCCCAATCTGGCATTGATGATCTGCCTGCTCTGTGTTTTCGGCGTGATGGGAATCCTGGTTTATGATCGACTCTGGATGCGCGTCATTCTGACGACCGGCGTCAACATTGTGATGGCGTACCTGCTTCTTCAACTGGGGTTTCTCGTCTCCGTCGGGCCTGCTTACAGAAAACTGCTGAAGATTGTCGACGCGGTCCCAGTTTCCAATATCGACCACGGTGAGCCTCGTCCGTCTACTTTGCGTCGATTCGGTATCGGGGTTCTCGGTACGATGATCGTGACTAGCGGTTCCTCGATCTGGTGGGCGATTCATACGGGGCGACTTTCCGTCTCCCTCCGCCCTGCGGCCGATTTGATTATTGTTGCCTGGTCGACACTGATCCTGACCGTATTATGGTTGTACACGTTGTCTGACTGGTCACCAATCGCACGAGTTCGCTGCCTGTTTCTCTGCCTGGCGGCCCAGGTCGGCTGGTGCTGGTTGTTCACCATCGACGGTTTTGCCGGCGACGGACGCCCGTTGTTTACCTGGCGGTGGCTCGCTCGCGACAACACAATCGGAACAGACACCGATGTTCGCTCCGGCAGGAGCGTTGGTATTGCCGATGGGATTGATTTACGCCCAATCGGACTGAATGACCTGCCGGCATTTCGAGGTCCACGTCGCGATGGGGTGTTTGATTCGATCCGCCTGGAATCGAATTGGGAGACTCACAAACCCCAGATCGTGTGGCAGCAGCCGATCGGTGTTGGTTGGTCCTCGTTTGTGATCGCCGGTGGATATGCCGTCACTCAGGAACAGCGAGGGGCCGACGAAGCTGTCGTGTGCTATGAAGTTGCCACCGGACGGGAATGCTGGGAACACCGCGAGAAAGCTCGCTTTCAAGAAATGATGGGAGGCGACGGACCTCGCGCGACACCGACGCTCGATGACGGTGATGTGTATGCATTGGGAGCAACCGGTATTTTCCAGCGTTTGCGTGGTCGCGATGGCCAGCCGGTGTGGTCTGTCAACGTGATTGACGACGCGAAAGCTCCAACGAGTCTGTTTGGCCTGACCGGTTCGCCGCTGATCTGGAACGACCTGGTGATTGTCAATCCCGGGGGAAGTGAAGAAGCATCGCTTGTCGCATACGAAAAGCAGACCGGAAAACGACGCTGGGGTGCCGGAAGTTCACTCACCGCATATGCATCGCCACAAGTTGTCACTCTCGGCGAGGTTGAGCAGATTCTGACGTTTAATGCGGACGGGATCTTCGCGCACGCTCCCGAAACCGGCGAAATCCTGTGGAGTTATCCGTGGGTAACACCACCTGAGTACAACAATGTCTGCCAGCCTGTCGTCTGGCGCGACGACGCGGGGCTTGAAACGGTCTTACTTACGTCGGGATATGGTAAAGGGTGTGTTCTGCTGGAAATTTCCCGGAATGACGGACGATTCGTCGCGACGCCCCGATGGCAGAACACTCATCTCAAAGTGAAGTTCTCAAGCGTTGTGGCACGCGATGGAATCGTTTTCGGGCTCGACGAAAATATTCTGGTCTGCCTCGACCTGCGAACCGGAGACCGACGCTGGAAGGGAGGTCGTTACGGTTATGGCCAGCTCGTTTTGACCGAGAACCATCTGTTGGTTCTCTCCGAAAACGGCGAAGTGATCGTTTGTGAGGCCACAGCGGAACGACACCATGAAGTCGCCCGGTTCCCTGTCTTGAATGGAAGAACCTGGAATCATCCCGCACTGTCCGGCGACACACTGCTGATTCGAAATGACCGAACGGCCGCATGCCTGAAGCTACCGCTAAAGTTCGACGGTATCCACAAGTGATCCCGCCCACGAATGAAACACACGACGTTGGGTGGCGGGGGCGCACTGGCCTTGCAGAAGCCCCCGAAATGAAACGGAAACGCGTTTGAACGGGGGCTTCCCCAAAGCGGGTGCGCCCCCGCCACCCTGTCGCATGCCTGAAGCTACCGCAAAAGTTCGACGGCATCCACAAGTGATTCCACCCACGAATGAAACACACTAAGTTGGGTGAAACACACGACGTTGGGTGGCGGGGGGCGCACTGGCTTTGCAGAAGCCCCCGAAATGAAACGGAAACGCGTTTGAACGGGGGCTTCCCCAAAGCGGGTGCGCCCCCGCCACCCCGCCGTGCTGGACACCCGGCCGGAAGCGAGCACGTCACATTCAACTGGTTGACAGGAATCTGGCAACCTGCTCCAATTGCAAAGAACGCATCAACCAATGTTAATTGACGGCGGTTGACTGCGGCTCGCTATCCAGCCTTTTAAAATTCCCTCCCATTCAAAAGCGATTCCCCGCTCCGATCGCTTCAGGAAGGTTTCGATGATACCGCATGCCGGTTCGCGTCGACAATTTCTGAAGTCCACCGGCTTTGCCGGGATCGGTCTGTTCTGGCAACAGACCCTGGGCCGAATCGCTGCCGCAAAGTCAAACGGGACGGCCAAGTCCGTCATCCTGATTTTCAACTGTGGTGCCCCAAGTCATATTGATCTCTGGGATCCGAAGCCTGACGCAGCCGATACAGTGCGCGGTCCCTACCGTCCCATTGCGACGTCGGCAAACGGCGTTCAGATCTCAGAATTGCTTCCAAGTCTTGCCCGCCATGCTCACCGATTTTCGATCATTCGCAGCGTGCATCATACCCACGCGGGTCACAATTCGGGCATGCACTGGTCGATCGTCGGTCGGCCGTATCGGATGGACAGCACGCTGATCAACCCCAGCCGCAACGATGTCCCCAGTTTCGGAACACTCGCTGGCTGGCTGGCTCAGCGAGACGGAAGCAGTGGACCGCTCCCACCATACGTCATCACTCCCGCCCCCCATTGTGACAGTACGGTTTATTTGACCCCTGGACAGTTCGGCGGTTGCCTGGGCCCGGCCTGCGATCCACTCGTGCTGAACGCTGATCCAAATGCGCCAAACTTTTCGGTTCCGAATCTGGCTCCGATTGGTGAAATCTCGTCGCAGAGGCAGGTCGAACGTCAGGCGCTGCTGGGACAACTGGGGCAGTGTGGGATTCCTGTCCTGGCTGCTGGCTCAGATGATTTCGAAATCCATCGGGCCAAGGCTCTGTCGCTGATGGGATCGAGTGCTGCCCGTGACGCGTTTGACCTGACGCAGGAATCGAGTGCGATGCGAGACCGGTATGGTCGGCACACCTGGGGACAATCGCATCTGCTGGCACGTCGGCTGATCGAAGCGGGAGTCCGATTCGTCACGACAGTGAACGGACAGAGCATCATCTGGGACACGCATCAGGATAATTTCGGCCGACTGGAGAAGACTCTGGTCCCTCCCATGGAGCGAGCGTTTTCGACACTGCTCGATGACCTCGTCGAGCGAGGCCTTCTGGACTCGACGCTGGTTGTCTGGATGGGAGATTTTGGTCGAACACCGACCATCAATTCCAACGCCGGCCGCGATCACTGGCCACAATGTTATTCCATGGTAATGGCGGGTGGTGGAATTCGCGGAGGACAGGTGATCGGCGAATCCGACAGTATCGGGGCCTTTCCCAAATCGCGTCCGATTCGTCCCGCCGACATTCACGCTACGGTCTTCAGCGCCCTTGGCTACGATTCTCGCGAAATCACATATCACATGGCCGATGGCCGACCAATGCTGTTGTCTGATGGCGATGTGATTCGCGAATTGCTGTAGCGATTTGTATTCTGCCAGGATGTTTGACCGCCACGAGTGACAGGGAACCTCGCATGCTTCATCGTCGCGATGCCATGATGCGTCTGGGACAGCTTGGGCTGGGAAGCCTTTCCCTGCCCGGCCTGTTGCGGGCGGAACAGACGGGAGGCAAGTCATCACCTTCAAAAACAGGATCGGCCAAGTCCTGTATCCTGATTTACCTCTGGGGTGGTCCGCCTCAGCAGGACATGTGGGACATGAAGCCTCTGGCGGCCGAGGGGATCCGCAGCCAGTTTCAGCCGATTCCAACCGTGGTTCCCGGCATTGATGTCTGTGAGCATTTGCCGTTGTTTGCCCGTCATACCGACAAGACTGCGATCATTCGTTCGTTGACACATGACAGCAATAACCATGAGCCGAGTGTCTATCGCACGCTGACGGGACGGATCAACAATACGCTGGTCGTCCCGAGGAACCAGCGGAATCGCAATGATTTCCCCAATGTCGGTTCGGTCGTCTCGTATTTCACTCCGCTGGGGGCGATGCCTGCCTCGGCAACGATTCCCAGGCCGATCGGACATGATGGTTCGACATATTCGGGGACGTATGCCGGCTTTCTGGGAGGACGTTACGACCCGATGGAAGTAGCTGCGGCTGAGGAAACGAAAGAGAAGCCGACGCACTCGATCATATTGCCACCTGAGATCAGCGAGTCGCGGTTGCTGGCCCGGCGTGGCATGCTCAATGTGATCGAAGAAATGGATCGGCGGTATCAGTCGGTCAAAGGTGCCAGGGGATTGGACAGCTATCGTGAACAGGCGTTTGGCATGCTGACTTCACCCGTGGCCAAGCGAGCCTTCAACCTGGACCTGGAAGATCCGCGCACGCGTGATCGTTACGGTCGCAACGAGTACGGGGAAAGTATCCTGCTGGCCCGGCGACTGGTCGAATCAGGCGTGCGCCTGGTCACGATCAGTTGGATGTACATCCAGAAGGGGGGCAACGTTGCCAATGTCTGGGACAACCATGGTCCGTTCGAAGGTCTGACCGGTACCAATATGTTGAAGGCGCACTATTGCCTGCCATCCCTCGACCAGGGATTCTCGGCCCTGATGGACGACTTGAAGGGACGTGGCCTGCTGGATGAAACGCTGGTCGCGATGTGGGGCGAATTCGGCCGCACCCCGAAACTGAATGCCAGCCAGGGCCGGGATCACTGGGGTGCCTGTCAGTCCGCGGTCCTCGCTGGCGGCGGCATTCGAGGTGGTCAGGTGTATGGCAGCAGCGACAAAGACGCCGCCTACCCGGCAACGAATCCGGTTTCACCTGAAGACATGTTGGCTACCGTCTATCACGCGTTGGGAATCCCGGACGACGCCGAACTGCGAGATCCCCTGAATCGACCGCATCGGCTTGTTGATGGCAGGCCGCTGACGGAACTATTCGGGTAACTGACGGAGTTTAAAGAAAAGAAACAGGGGACGTTGTAAGCAAGCGTCCCCTGTTTCAATTTCATCAATGGCATTACATGTTGATTTCGAATCCCTTGCGGCTTTCGCGAGCGAGGAACGCGTTTGCCTGAGGATCACCGATGATTTCTCGCTTGACCGGGTCCCATTTAAGTTCGCGGCCCAGACGAATTGCGATGTTGGAGAGGTGACAGATTTCCAGCATCCGGTTATGTGTCCAGACGTCGGAAATGGGTTGCTTTCTCGCTTTCATCCCTTCGATGAAGTTGGCCGTGTGGTTCGCACTGACCTTGCCACCATAGATCTGTTCAATCGCATCTTCCGGCAGTGGCTTTTCCTTCAAGTCTTCCACAGGCTTGCCGGTGAGCTTTCCACGGTTCACGAAGAATCGACCTTCGGTCCCTTCGAACAGGATGCCATTATCCCCTTCGCTGGTAATGATCATTTCCACGTTGTTGGGCATGTCGACGCGAATGGTGAACTGGGTCGCGGCATTATACTGGTCCGAGACCGTCGGGTGACCATCCTTGTATTCGACAGGCAGTTTGTAATCTACGGGAGCCACCTTGCTGGGGCCCGTCAAGCTGGCGCCGAGCGCCCAGCAGGCAATGTCGACGTGATGAGCCCCCCAGTCGGTCAACTTGCCACCGGAGTATTCGTGCCAGTTGCGAAATGAATAGTGGCAGTTGCTGTAGAGCGGCACGCCGCCGCCGTAACCCTGTCGCATTTCTGGAAGAGCTCGATATGGAACTTTCGGGGCAGGGCCAAGCCAGAGGTCCCAATCAATCTGCTCGGGAACAGCCACGGTTGGAATCACTGGAGAAGCCTCCATGCGGTCAATACCGCACGTCACTTTTTTCACGGTACCAATGCGGCCGTGCTTGACCAAAGCGACCGCTTTCAGGAATCGCTGGTCGATTTCAGTTCGCTGCATGGTACCGACCTGAAAGACCCGACCGGTCTGTTTGACGATCTTTTCAATCAGCTTCCCTTCGTCGATCGTCAACGTCAGTGGCTTTTCACAGTAGACATCTTTGCCTGCCAGCATCGCCTCGACTGCAATCTTCGTGTGCCAGTGATCGGGTGTGGCGATCATCACGGCCTGGATATCTTTGCGATCCAGAACCTTGCGGTAATCCTTGTATCCATCGGGCTTTTTGCCCTGGTGCTTCTCGACCCTGCCGACGTTTTCCCCCAGCACGTTCGCATCGACATCTGCCAAAGCGGCGAAATCGGCGAACCCGAACGACTTGCTGGTGATTGCCCAACCTTGATTCCTCAGGCCAATGGTCGCAAAGATCGGCCGTTCGCTCGACGACTGAAATCCGAAAGCGCGGTTGGGTGACGGCAAAAGAATGCTGGCCGTTCCTGCGGCGGCGATCCCTTGCAGGAACTGACGACGCGATGATTGTCGAGATGTAGTCATGTTGAAAATCCTTCTTGTGTCTTCGAATGAATCTGCCGGCTGACCCACCATCGGTGACGCGGGTAAGGTTCCCATGTGTCTCGCAACGGATTCAAGTACTGCGGCTTTGACAAGGATAACACAAACCGTGAAATGCTTGAACGGCACAACAAGGGAGGGCGAGGCGGCGAGG
>CAIWEX010000731.1 GCA_903911795.1 uncultured Schlesneria sp. | reverse complement strand
CTCGATCAATTGCTGACGGCGGGAGAAGCGCCCCTGAAACTGCTCGGCGGGATTTCATACGTCTTCAAGAAGCTGGCTCAGGCCACCGATTTATCTCGGACAATGCCACTCGATCAGGCGATGCGCCAGGTCGGTGTCTTTCCCCAGGCAATTGGTCCGAGTACTGCATTCCTTCGCCGCATCGGCCGTCATCGGGCAGAACAGATCCTGCATGTCATCCGTGCCACAGACGGCGGACTGAAAGGAAGCAATTCGTTGCCGGACCGGATGCAACTCGAAAAACTCCTGGTAGAACTCGCCGGTAAACTTTCGTAATGAGGGCCGTGTTCGCGACAATCGCGATCATCAGATGACGAAAGAATCCAACTGTCTCGCAGCCGATTCTCAACTTGATGAACATCAGGGAGGCTTCAACATGTCGCGGTTTGTTCTGAGTCCCGCGCAACTCGCCACATTTCAGTCCGATGGTTACATCGTCGTCCCCAACTTGCTGGATGACGAGGAGACCGACTTGCTGCGAACGATCGCCAAGACGGATCACGAACTGCAACGGGATGCAGGAAGCCGTGCGGACGGTGAAGGAGGCGCGGTCAAACTGGTCGTTCGCAATGATTTGCCCGACGACACCATTTACGGAGCGATCGTCCGCAGTCGGCGAATTGTCGAAACAATGCAGTCACTGTTTGGCGACGAAGTCTATCACTATCACCACAAGATGATCCTGAAAGAGGCACGCGTCGGCGGAGCTTGGGCGTGGCATCAGGATTACGGGTACTGGTACAACAACGGCTGCTTATTCCCTGACATGGGAAGCTGCATGATCGCTGTCGACCGGGCCACAAAAGAAAACGGATGCCTTCAGGTGGTCAAGCGGTCACACCTCATGGGACGCATCGATCACTTGAAAGTGGGCGACCAGACAGGCGCCGATCCTGAACGAGTCGCGGCATCACTGCAGCGTCTGGAACTGGTCTATTGTGAACTGGAACCGGGCTCTGCCATTTTCTTCCATGGCAATGTCCTGCATCGCTCCGATCAGAACAAGAGCGAGCATCCTCGCTGGGCATTCATCTGCTGCTACAACACCAGGCACAACGACCCCTACAAGGATTCGAAGCACCCCCGATATACCCCCTTGGAAATCTGGGACGATGCACGTGTTGCGGAGATTGGGAGAATGCAAGCAGGCAGATAAGTGGGCAGAATGATGGGGGGCAGAACGATAAAAGCAATGAAAAATGTGTGAGAACACATTGCGATTCCTCTGAAAATGATTCACGGTGATCTCAGACGATTCGCGGACCAAATGCTTCCTGGATTTGTCTTCATCGATCTGCCCCCCATCATTCTGCCCTTCGCCTTTTCCATCGATTTACACGTTGCAGAAACTCGGAACTTCCTGCCTCCTTGATGAAATGTCTTTTCGAGAGCGAAGTCGGACATTCCACATCATTCTGCCCAGCGATCTTGCTACCATTCATTCATGCTGAAACACGATTTCGCAAATCTTTCCGAGATCATCACCAAACGTCTTGGTCGTGATGCCGTCTCGAATATGTGCGTTGTTTACGAAGATGGCGAATGTCAGGTGACGGCCCTTGGCGGTCGTCATATACCCTGCCAGCGCTTTGCTCGTCATGAAGGTAGTACCGTTCATCGTATTGTCGGAGTACAGAGTCCCGGTCTTGGCTTGAACCTTATCTCGCACCGGGCTGTCGTGGGGAATGTTCTTCGCCAGAGTGCCATCGACACCCAGTCTGGGAAGTGCATGCAGATAGACTGGAAAATCAGGACGCGTTGCCATCGCCTGTAACAGTTGCACGGTTGCTTGAGGCGTTACGAAATCTCCGCGAGCCCCGCCTGCTCCGCCACCGAACGAGATGGTGTCAACATCGACACCGATTCGCTTCAGGAAGTCGTGCTGGCGTTTCAGCCCGGCGGACAGAGTTCGTTCGGAGTGACGGTGTGCAACCAGCAGCGGCAGCGTACTGGCCTGCAGGTTGTGACTCACCTTCAGGATCAGCTTCGCCGATTCGGAAAACGGTGGCGAGACATGGACGGCAACTTGAGGCATCGTTTTTACTTCAGCAGAAGTCGGCAGCGGGTGCGATGTGCCATTGCTAGCTGTCGGAGCATCAACCGCTACCCCCGCGCGATGCAGCGATTCGATAAACAATGTCCGTGCATGCGCGACGGCATCGTGTACTTCATAAACACGAACCAGCGGCTTGTGTCCATGCGGGATCTGACCCGTCACCGAAATCCGGCCATGCCCCAGATCACGAATCGTTGTGCTGAGTGGTTTGCCGTGTTCAACAGTCATGACCTTGGACTCGATATGGATCCCGGCAGTGACGGGCCTGGATGTCAGTTTGGCCGGGTGTCCCACTTCCGTTGGCTCGATCAGCAGATCGATGACGTTGTCATTAATGCTGATCGGCGAAACGTGTGTCGGCCCGCTGCCGGATGATTCTGCCTGGTCAAACATTCGGTCATCGATCAGGACATCACCATGAACGTGCCGGATGCCAGCCGCGGCAACCTGTTTCGCAAGATCGTTCAGGCCACCCAATGGATCAGGGGCGGTCAGTCCTCCGTCGGCATTTCCGTTGGAGTACGTGTGATCAGAATCAACGAAAGCAATCTTGCCATCGGCCGTCGTTCGACCGCCAAAACTCAAGTCTCCGGATGCGACCAGAATCAAGTCGCCCGTCAGCACATGTTCGTGAACTTCGCCGTGACGAACCACCGGTGTCCGAAATCGAAAGTCAGCACCCAGCGCATCCAGCGCACAGGCGACAGAATAAAGCTTTGTTGTTGATGCGGGAGCAAACAGCTTTTGTGGTGCATGTTCGAAGATGACCTCGCCCGATTTTCGATCGACAAACAATGCACCCCAGTGTGCATGTTTGAAGTGCGACTGATGAACAACATGACGAATCGCCTTTTCGAGTGACTCTTCCCCTTGTGCCACTGTGCACAGACAAATGCAGGTAACCAGTTGGACGAACGCGGAAATCAGTCGCCAGCGATGGATCGAGCCCGTGATTGAAAGACATCTCAGGGGCTGAGATGAATGAGAAACGAAGTGTCGAGACATCGTCATGTCCTTGAAGTAGGGTGTCGGCGGATCATGGTCGAAGGAGTATAGTCGGTCGTAAACTATTCAGACATCGACCGGGACCAAAGCGAGACTGAAGAGGAGACCTTCGGTCGGGGAAGCGGCGGGGTCGGGAGACCCGCGCCGATCAGGCAGGGGCCGAACAGACGAACAGAGACTGATGGCGGACTTGGTGGAATTGTTGTCGCCGTTAGGTGTACAACAGTTGTGCACAATCTCCGATCCAAGAGAATTCGGGAGTAACCGTCATGGCTTTGTACGCATCCGATGTTTCGCGTCGTGATTTCCTGGCTCAGACGTTGCTCACGACGGCAGCGGGGTGGAGTCTGCTGGCTCCCGAGCAGGGACGTGCCGCAGAAGCCCCTGCCGGGGAACTGAGGATCGCGACATTCCGATTTGATGTCACACCGCCGAAGGGACACTCGTGTTGTGGAGGCTGGATCAAGCCGATCGAAGTTGTGGATGACCCGCTGGAGGCTGTCGGAATTGTGCTGTTAGGTGCCGGCAAGCCGATTATCTTGTGTGCGGTCGACTGGACTGGATTGCTCAATGAAGCACATGTCCAGTGGCGAACGGCACTTGCCCAGGGGGCCGGAACGACGCCCGACCGGGTTGCCGTGCATTGTGTTCATCAACATAACGCCCCGATGGCCTGCCTGGAGGCTGAGCGAATCGTTGCTGCCGAGGGAGACTTGCCTCACATCGTGATGGTCGATTTCTTCAATCAGTGCCTGGACAATGGGCGTACTGCCGTCGAAAAGGCGATCAAACAGGCGCGACCGGTGACTCACATCGGGACGGGCCAGGGAAAGGTGGTCGGAGTTGCGTCGAACAGGCGCGTCAGCCGTGATCACGATGGAAAGGTGCTGGCAATGCGCGGCAGCGCCTGCAAGGACGAACGGCTGATCGCACTCGACGAAGGTCTGATTGATCCGTATCTCAAGACAGTCGCCTTCTTTGACGGAGACCAGAAACTGGCATCGCTCCATTACTACGCAACGCACCCGATGAGTTATTACGCGGATGGACGCTGCAGCAGTGATTTTGTCGGTCTGGCACGTAAGCAGCGTCAGAAGGAAGAACCGGGTTGCCAGCACGTTTACTTCACCGGTTGTTCTGGAAATGTTGCTGCGGGGAAGTACAACGACGGCTCGCCTGCGGCCCGGCAGACGCTGACGAAACGGGTTTACGATGGACTTGTGGCATCGGAAGCGAAGCTGGACAGAGTCGATCTGAAATCGGCTACAATTGCCTGGAAAACGGCTGAAATCCTGCCTCCACCCCGTTCGTCTCTGCACGCGGAAATGATCGCTCAGCAGATCGCAACGAAAACCAATGCGGTCGTGAATCGGAACCGTCCCTCCTACATGCTGTCATGGCTGCGCCGGCTTGAGAAACGGATTCCGATCGTGCTGAGTTCGCTGCATATCGGGGGTGTTAAACTGCTTCATCTGCCTGCCGAGATGTTTATTGAATACCAGCTTCGCGCTCAGCGGTTGCAGCCAGACCGGTTTGTCTGCACGGCCGCTTACGGTGATGGGGGGCCCTGGTACATTCCGGTCAAGGAAGAGTATCCCAACGGCGGATATGAAGTCTCGGTCGCATTCTGTGAGCCCGAAATCGATGATCTGATCACCGCCGGAATGACACAGATTCTTTCCTGACGAAGCGATCAGGAGTGCCCATCGCCCTGAGGCGTTGGTAAGATCCGTCAATTCGCAACTGCTCACTACCGCCTGAAATGGGGATTTTCATGATTCGCGTCTGGACCGTTCGATTCAGTTTGGCTTGCACACTGGCTTCTGCATTCGTGACATCCGCATCAGCCGCAGATGTGTTTGAACGCCATCAGGCGCGGCT
The DNA here is from genome assembly GCA_903911795.1 of uncultured Schlesneria sp. GTDB lineage: Bacteria > Planctomycetota > Planctomycetia > Planctomycetales > Planctomycetaceae > Schlesneria. Next base: position 270 of record CAIWEX010000731.1, on the reverse strand, counting down.
GGTCAAACGTCTGGCGGAAGAGGGCGAAGGTCTGAAGCAACTGGAAATGCAGGAGGCCTCAAAACTGAAGCCGCTCGCTGCCACGATTGGCTCGCCCTGTCTCGTCGCACGAACGGACGATGGGGGCTATGCCAAGTTGCTGGTTGCCTGGGGTTTAAAGAAGGGGAAAGCCTCTGAAAAGCCAATTCCTGTGCTGTTGATTGAACGGTATGTCACGTATCGTGGCGATCGTCTCGATCTGACATCGGCGACCGGGAAAGATGTCATGCT
>CAIWEX010000730.1 GCA_903911795.1 uncultured Schlesneria sp. | reverse complement strand
GACGGCCACCGCAAGAAGATCATGGTCACGTTCCATCCCGATGGCATCCGGGAATTCTCCGACGAGTTTGGGAAGGACGCCGCATGAGTTCCTTCAACCCAGCCTCCGTTACCTGTGTCCCCTTGAGGGAGACCGAAGCACCCGGTTTACCGGGCGATGAATGAGCATTCGGTCGCAGTCGCAGTAAAACTATGCGCCGTCACTCAAACTGTCGACCGGTTTTCAGTCAACTTCACACGACATGAGATATCACATTCCCGTGTATTTGCTTTGCGAATGGACGAAGGCTACCTTGGCCCTGCATTCAAATCCTCAGGAATTCAAGGGAGCTCAAAATCATGGCAAAAGACACGACATCACTCAGCTTGGCAGACCTGGAAAAGCTGATGGCGGAACGCCAGGAACAAGTGGAATCGCTATTGAAGAAGCGGGAGCAACTGGCAGGTGAGCTGGAATCGCTCGATGCCGAGATAAATGGTTTTCTGACGAGCGGTTCTGGTGGCAGAAGAGGCAAACGGGCCAAGAACGATGCCCCGCTTCGAACGGTGATGCTGGGGATTCTGGCAAAGAACAAGAAAGGATTGTCGCTTCAAGACCTGGCTCAACAGATCAGTGACACCGGATACAAGAGCAACGCCCGGAACTTCAAGAACGTTGTGTATCAGTGCCTGTACAACACGAAGAACGTTGTCCACGACGACGCGACGGGCTTGTATCGATTGGTCAAGTAAGCATTCAAAACCAATCCGCTCCAGTATTTTGCTTCCCACAATCTCACGTGTTTCAGCGTAGTAGTTGATGGAGGGAGCAAGAGAAACCACTCAGGATGAGTGGCCGAGACTCCCCTTCCCGACTGCTGGATCCTTCAGATGAAGGAGGAGGCTATGAGGAAATCAACTGACTGAAAAGTGGCCCCGTGACCGGGGGCGGATTTCGCAGATACGGTTTGAAGGTTCGCCCGAGCTTTGCCTCGAAGGTCTTCACGTCAGATTCTGTTAATGGGGAATCACGATCCGCACGCTCACGAGGCCGAATGGAGGGTTGCCTGATGGTGACCTTCTTTTTTGTTGGACGGGGCTCGTTTCAATTCTGCGACGGTACTGGAATCCGCCTTCGATCGCGATAGGGAATACGGAACTCCAGGTGATCAATCGTTGATGCATCGTCGACGGAGTCGATATGGTCCGTGTCGAACTGATTATCACCGAACGCCTCCAGCAATCTCCGAATCGCATCGGCTGGCCATTCACCACCGAATGCAACGTGCGGAGTGTCGCTGAACCATGCCGTCCAGTGGCCGTGGAGTTGTTCGACAATGATGTAGGCAAACGCTCGCATGAAGTCTCGAATCGGCTTGATTCGCAGTCGGACACCGGAAAGATTATGTTTGCTAGCTGTCTCGCGTGCCAGCCAAACTCACATCAAGGAATCTTTCCATGCCGTCTTCAATCCACTTCGCGTTGGTCATTTGTTTCGCGTTGGTGACGCAGTCGTTGCGTGCAGCAGACGAACCACCGCGAATGCAGACCGTTCATGGGACGATCGACAAGGTTGAAAAAGACTCAATTACGATCAAACACAAATCGGGCGACAGCAAGACGGAAGCGAAGATCGCTTTCAAACTGACGGGAACCAGTCGGTTCTCGATGTTGTCGACGCAGAAGCGAGGGGACAAGATCGTGCTGGTTCAGAAAGATGCAGAAGTGAAAAATCTCGCCGAAAAGCAGACAATCGCTATCATCTACGCAAATAATGCAGGTGACCACGTGTTGTTAGCTGCCGTCGTTCAGGCCGAATGACTCGAACTCTGATTGCCAGGAAGACGACCATGCAATGGATTGCCATCCCCGCTGTTATCTTCACGCTCATCGGTTCGGCCAATGCCGATGACCTTCGCGGCAAGGTCGTGAGTGTTGCTGACGGTGACACGATTACCGTGCTCGATTCCGAAAATGTTCAACACAAGATCCGGCTTCAGGGAATCGACGCTCCCGAGAAGAAGCAGGCATTCGGTACCAAGAGCAAGGAGGCTCTGAGCGGGAAAATCGCCGACCAGGAAGTCGTCGTGACATGGAAAGAGAAAGACCGCTACGGCCGAATCCTGGGTGAGGTGATGGTCGGCAGACGGCACATCAACCTGGAGATGGTCCAGGATGGAATGGCTTGGCATTACGTTCAGTATTCAAAATCGAAGGAACTGACTGCGGCAGAGACATCGGCTCGGGCTGCCAAGCGGGGGTTGTGGGCCGACACGGAACCGATGCCGCCTTGGGAGTTTCGGAAGCTGCAACGGGAGAAGGCGAAGGAGTGACATTGAACTAGATGTCGAGTGTATCTGCCAACCCGGCGATCGGCGCATCAGATGAAATGAGAATTCGAATCGAGCGTTTTGTGCGTCCCACACCCACATGGTTGTCACTTGGGTAAAGTGAACACTCGTGCTTTTGGT
>CAIWEX010000729.1 GCA_903911795.1 uncultured Schlesneria sp. | reverse complement strand
GGAATAGATCCACTCGCGAGGCGTTGAGCTGTTGCCGCGCAGCAGCGGCAAGAAGCTGTACCCATCGAGCGGCAGTTTCGCGGGAGGCTTCACGCCGGCGGCATCCAGCAGCGTCGGCAGGAAGTCGGTGCTATCTACCAGTTCATGTTTGACGGCCCCCGGCGCGACCTGCCCCGGCCAATTGACGATCAACGGAACGTGCATCCCGGCCGCGGTCGTGCTTCCTTTGCCGCCGATCACCACCTTGTCACCCATCATCGAGCGCGTCCCTTTGCCCGTGCCGTTGTCACCCAGGAACACTACCATTGTGTTCTCTCGCAACCCCAGCGCATCGAGCTTCGCGATCAGCTTGCCAAGCAGCTTGTCCATGTACTCGACCATGTCGCCAAAATGCTTTTCGTTTTGATTGCCTTGTTCGCCCTTCGCCGTCGGATCCCAGGCGGCACTGTCGGGAGTGGGCTGATACGGCGAGTGCGTCAGCATCAACGGGTAATAGAGGAAGAACGGTTTCGATTGTTTGCGCGTGATGAAGTCGATCGCGTAGTCGTTGACCAGGTCGGGACCGTACTCACCCGACACGAAATCTTTCTCAACGCCGTTCACTTCCAGGCCTGGATTGGCATAGCGCGGAGGTCGCCGCGTGTGTTGCCACAGGCAGGCTTCGTCGAAGCCAAACTTCTTTGGCAAGTCGACATCGTGACCGAGCTGCCACTTGCCCGTGATGCAGGTCGCATAGCCCGCGTCTTGCAGCAGATTGCCGAAGGTCACGGCTCGCGGCTCAAGCGTCCCAAAGTTGAGGTAATTGCGGACATTGTACTGACCAGTCATGAGCTGCACTCGCGTGGGCGTGCAGAGTGGTTGCACATAGCACTGTGTGAACCTGGCGCCCGTCGCCGCCAGCTTGTCGAGGGCCGGAGTCCGATAACTGGTCCCTCCATTCGCCCCGATGGTCTCGTAGCCCAGATCGTCCGCCATGATCAGGATCAAATTGGGCTGCTTTTTGGTGGCCGGTGCGTCGTCAGCCTGCAACGGATGAACGAACAAGCTCGCACATCCGATCAGCAAGGAAGAAACGAACAATTTCATGGGAGTTCTCTCAAATTGATGAGTCACACGTGTCAGTTCCTATTTCGCACCCGGCGCGAAATCTGTGCCATCGTAGCTATCGCGAATGGAGCGTTGCCAGTCCGGCACACTCTACTTATCTAGTGTGGCCTACGCTTGGCAGTTGAGTGGCACCTCCAGCGACACACCGTGTCGTTGAATTTGCAGGAAACCCCAATGCCTGACTGTGCCATCCCTCCAGGAAAGCCACTTGAAAAGAGAATCAGGAAATCCTTGCCGGCGTTGTCGATTTGTCGGATTCTTGTTCGACTGGGTCGTAGAGAACCGGAATGTCCCAGACCGAAAGACGACCGCTTCATGTATCAGCATCGCTTCCAGGACTCCGATGAGGACGTCTGAGAAGTCCTTGGGATCCAGTCGGCGGCTGTGCAACGATGTGGTCAGTTCTGATCGAACTTACAAGCAACTCACCAACTTATGGGAGAACGAACGATGAATGCTGCTCCATCAGCCACTCAACACGACGAAGCCGAGATCCGTCGTCTGATGGCAGCGTGGTCGGCGGCTCTGGAAGCCAAGGATGTCGATGCGATGACTGCTGATTATTTGCCGGACACAGTCATGTACGACGCGATTCCGCCGTACAAGACCGTTGGCAAAGCGGCAATCCGTGAAGTCTGGGCCAACTGCTTGCCGTACTTTCCGGAGAAGTTCAAGTCCGAGCATCGCGATATCAACATTCACGTTTCCGGTGATCTGGCACTAGTACTGCAGATTACAAATTCATTCGCACCAAGAGAAATTTCTTCGCAGTCTTCGCGAATCACCGAATCTACCAAAACTGGGGATGTCAAAAATGCTCTTCCAAGGTCTGATGTGGACTC
>CAIWEX010000728.1 GCA_903911795.1 uncultured Schlesneria sp. | reverse complement strand
GGGCCGAAAAGCGATCGTGTAGTTCAGATCCGAAACGTCGCCAATCCAAGGTTTGTCATCACTCAATGCGATGATGGGTCAAATCGTGAACTACACTTCAAAATGGTGTGCTTTCATCACCAGTACTTTTCATCAGGCTTGCTCCGATGACCGTTGCCACACTCGAACCACCACAGCATGAAACTGCGCCCACGAGTCAGCGCAGGAAGCGTTTACTGCTGGTGGCTTACAATTTTCCGCCGGTAGGCGGGGCTGGCGTTCAGCGCCCTGTCAAATGGGCCAAGTACCTCGGCAGCTTCGGATGGGATGTAACGGTTCTAACGACATTGAATCCCTCCGTTCCCGTTCGGGACGAAAGTCTGCTGGCAGACCTGCCTCGTGATGTCGAAGTCGTTCGAGCTCGCACCTGGGAACCCGACTACAGCGTAAAACAGAACCTGATCGCGGCGGAATCCACCGCTCGAAAGGGGATCGTTCGACGATTGAAAGAGGCTGTGAGGGGTGTGGCCAAGCGATGCATCAAGCTTGCTTTGCAGCCCGATCCTCAAGTTTTGTGGAACTACCACGCCATTCGGGCGGGGGCTGCGGTACTGCGTGACAAACAGCACGATGCCATCCTTGTGACAGCGCCTGCTTACTCCAGTTTTTATATCGGGGCAGCACTGAAGCGCCGATTTGGACTGCCGCTGATTCTCGATTACCGCGACGAATGGGATTTGAGCGGCAAGTACCTGGAAAATGCCCAGCGCGACTGGATCTCGCGCGTCGTACAGTCTCGCATGCAACAACAATTGCTGCGAACAGCCGATGCCGTCGTCGCGACCACCCGACGCAGCACGGAAGCACTCGCTGAAAAGCTGACTCTCCTTAAGCGCACGGCTGCGTCGCACTGCATTTATAATGGGTACGATGCAGAGGATTTCGAAAGTCGCGTTCCAGATTCCGCCGCTTCGCAAAACGGCTGCGACGTTCTGAAGCCAGAACGCGGAACATTTCGACTGGTCTATACCGGGACTCTCTGGAACCTGACTGACATTGAACCGCTCGTTCGAGGGATCGAACATCTCGACAATGCCAGACCTGATCTGTCGCGACGTCTCGAACTGGTCTGTGTCGGACGCAAGACCGCTGAACAGTCCGCCATTCTGAACAGAATCCAAAACACGTCAGCGCGGCTGGTCTCGATCGACTACTGCGAACATTCGACGGCCTTACAGTGGCTCCGTTCCGCCAGCGGCGTCTGCTTGTTGCTCAGTGACGTCCCCGGAGCGGATCGAGTCGTCCCGGCCAAGCTTTTTGAATACCTGGCCATTCGCAAAGACATGCTGGCAATATCTCCCGCAGGTGAAACGGCCGAAATCGTTCAGCAGTTCTTTCCACAGGGACATTTCACGCCGAGCCAGGTTTCAGCGATCAGCGACTGGCTGCAGCACCAGATTTCGGCAGCAGATGTTCCGACGCACGAACTGTCTGTGGACGAAACCGCACTCCGTGAATTTAGCCGTGAATCTCAAACTGAACGTCTGGCAGAAATCTTGAACAGTCTCGTCACTCAACGCTGATTGACCGTGAAGTTGCATCGCAGAAACTGAGATATGACAACCATTCTTGGACTACAACTGGCTTTCTGGGCTTGCATCGTGGTGCTGGCGTACATCTACGCCGGATATCCCGTACTGGTCTGGGTCCGTTCTCGTGGAAAGCGATCTGGCGTCGCGCCTGCTGTTGAACAGTCAAGACACGACGTGTCGATTGTCATCGTGGCCCATAACGAAGCCCGGACATTGCCTCGTAAAATCCAGAGTCTGCTCGCATCAGAAGGTGCTTCGCAAATCCGCGAGATCCTGATCGGATCGGATGGTTCGACCGATGACACGGCCATCGCCCTGGCGGAACTGGGTGATCCTCGAGTCAAGTTGTTCGCGTTTGCTGATCGACGCGGCAAGCCATCGGTACTGAACGATCTGGTCCCACAATGTCAGGCGCAGATTGTCTTACTGGCAGATGCTCGTCAGATCTTCGATCCGAAGTGTATTCAAAACCTGCTGGCGCATTTTGACGATCAGACCGTGGGAGTTGTCTCCGGGGAACTCGTTCTGCGGAGTGATGCCTCGCAATCAACGGCGGCAGCCGGAATCGGCTTCTACTGGCGCTACGAAAAATTCATTCGACGTTCGGAAAGCCGCGGACGCGGTGTTCCCGGCGCGACGGGGGCTTGCTACGCAATCCGAAAGGAACTGTTTCAGCCAATTCCACCAGCAACAATTCTGGACGATGTTGCCATTCCCATGCAGGCGGTGGCCAGAGGCTATCGGTGCCTGTTCGAGCCTACGGCCCTGGTCTTTGACGAACCGTCGAAGTCCACGCGACAGGAATCGATCCG
>CAIWEX010000727.1 GCA_903911795.1 uncultured Schlesneria sp. | reverse complement strand
AGAGCCCCGGTAGAGCCCGCCGAAATGAATCGGGAACTCCTTACACTGTATTAAGTGGAGTCCCCCAGACACTTGCTCTCCTTCAGGGGATACATGAGACCGTTTGAAGCCGAGACCAGTCCAGGCAGAAGCCACGAAACGTTTGAGCGAAGCCAACCACCCATTCTTTTGATCGAATTTGTGTTGTGCTGCATCCCCGTGTAACACTACATTCCCAGCAGCTTCATCAAATGAAACGCAGGCGATGGCGCGAGTCTGCCTCATTGCCAAAGAACACATGAGCCGAGTCGTTTTACACATTTCAAAACGAAGTGAAAGTGCAACGACAATCCAAGTGTCTGCCTGCACCGGGAATGCATGCAAACGTCCATTCTGAAAATGACCAACAGGCGCAGCATCAACAGATAACCAAGAGTGTGACACTACTCGTGTTCCAAGTATGGCCTCGATTTGTCCGACATTATCATGGACCCAGTTTGCCAACATCAGTGCTTCACCTTCACAGCATCCAACCACGGCTACGTGGCACGATGGCTTTTCATGACGTCCTACACAATTGCTTGGATGTGGATGAAGCCGAGTGAAAGGAGGCAAGTTCCGTTTTCGATCAACTTCGCTCGCGTTCCATTGATCGAACTTGAACGCCGGTTCCAGTGATAGGCTGAAGCACAAATTCGCTGGCGTCTTTGCGAACGACTGTGTGGGCCATTTGTTCGTCCACACAAATGAATCCGCGCCGTCAGTTACCGGCAGCGGAAACACTCCCGTAACTATCTCGCTCGGATCATGTTGCAAGGTCTCCGGCACTCCAAGTTCAACAAGGCGAGAATAAATGTACGGCACATCATCGGCGACGCTAACGTTGAGTCGCAACCGGTTCATACACTCTGAAAACGATTGCACTCCAAACACTTCGGTGTCGACAAGTGCACGCCATACGATGTGCCTCCGATCCCACAGGAATGTTCGTTCGATGAAGTCTCGGTCCATCAGTCTGAACGGCGGAACACCGATCAAATTGATGTTTCGCCCATTTCTTCCTTGTCCGTTTCCTGCCAGAAGCTCAAGCGTGCACCAGGCGCGTGACAAATACGTCTCGACATTGTCGATTAACGCAATTGTTCGTCCTACTAATTGAATCGCCAGCAATTGTGTGAGCGCGGTGTTGAAAAGTATCTCTTCGGCATCAGTGCGTGGTGCTTGTGGCAGACAACTGAAGTCATACCAACATTGGATCCGGCTCATCAGAGTTCGAAGGGTTGGTGAGTTTTGAAGAATTAAATCAAGCCGCTGAAGTGTAAGATCATTTAGTGCTGCCGATGCAGCAGTTTCTTCGGTCAGCGGTTGAATCGCTTCCGCCTCCGAAAACGCCTGCTTAATCCAATTCTCATCAGCGGGTTCCATAAGTTCTTTTTGCAGCAGCAGATCTCCGAGATTGGAAATAATCGTGTATCCAGCCTGAACGGACTTACGTTCCTGATTTTCATGAAGGTTGTTTAGAAACGTTTCGTGCCCAACCGCGCGAAGAACATTGACCGGCAGGGACTCTGTGATGTCCGACCCAAAAAGTCCGATCGCGCAATTGGCGCGGCGATTGACAAGTCTCGGTTCCCACAAACCCCGGGTTGCGGCGATCCTGACGGCATTGCACAGTAAGTAGAACATCTGCCAGGCGATGGTCGCGGCCTTAATTCCATTTGGATCTGGATGATGTTGCGCGTCCCAGCGATGGGAGAGGAAGAAGTAGAAGTTTCCCGGCAGAGTCTGTTGTGTCAGCTTATTCTGCCATTCTTGAAAAGGTCGGAAGCCCCCCGCTTCCACGAGAACTGTCAGGGGAATCCAGCATCCCCCTGGAACTTGGAACCCACTCATGCCCTGTGCAGGTATTGAAGGTAGGTCGGCTTTCGTCTCGTATCGGAACTCTCGTTCGTCCGTCTGGGGAAGATCAATGGGGCGGTGTTCGAGAAACATTTCCTGACTTACAAGCTCATCGATAAGCGGATCACGCGGCGCGGTTCGCTTATTGCTTCGCTCCATCTCCATTTGTGCAAGCGTCGTCAGTGGTGCGAAGCCCTTCTCCGGGACAGCCGCCGATGCCCTAAAGCCGATCTCATCGTAAGATTGTGTTTCACCTGATCTCGCATATTTGAGAGCCCGTGCGGCTGCAATCTGATCGAGTACCTCTGGAAATAGCGATGGCGTTCTTAACAACTCGGCAGGAGAAATATCTCGCCAATCGGAAATGTCGACAACAGTGTATTTGGGTAATTCGGCGGTTTCCGCGCCTTCTATGCCAACGGCGTGAATGATGAATTCATTCTTTTGCGGAACATTGCGCAGTTCTACGACCATCTCGTTTCCTTTGCAGTTGGCACAAATAAATCAAAGACGTGACCTATGAGCAACCCACCGGAGCAGTCTTTTCGAATTCAGCGGAATCGTCGAGTTGGGCTCCTGCCCGTAGACAGTGATGTTGCCGATACACACGCCACGCTCTTCGACAAGCTATTCACTCTGCACGGATCGTAGTCTTGCCATTTCCTTCTGGCGCCTTTGCGTCATTTCCATGCTATCGCACTTCTCGGGTGTGGAATTGAACGCAACGGCACAAAGTAGAAACATGAGATTTAATCCAATCTGATTGAAGTGCGAGGCCAAGGCTTCTGGTTAAACGGTTTCCAGTAATCAGGGGTCACGGAGCGGTAGACTTCGAAGTTGGCCTCTACCCCCCGGCTATTCTTCCCTGCGCCTTGGCGTCTCTGCGTTAAATTCTTCCGCGTAAATATAGAGGAATTTAACGCAGAGACGCAGGGTGAAGACATGAAGCGTTAATCAATTAAACCGACCTGATTCAAATTCCTTGGCCGAACTCGAGTTGTATGCTTCGGCTGAACAGCTTCGGAAACCCCACGGGCTAAACAATTGACAGTAGAAAATACCGTGTCGATAATCGGTAATGTGTCAATCTCGCTCTGTCACTGGGAATTTTTGCCATGATTCGATGGGTGCTGTTGGCCGTTCTGACCGTTCAGTTGTCGGGGTGTGGGGCTGGTTCAAACGGCCGTTTTCCGGTCTCCGGACAAGTGACTCTTTCCGGCAATCCGCTCAAGAGTGGTACGATTGAGTTCGAGGCGACCGACGGGGCACATCGTAGTGGGGCCGTCGTCACCGGCGGGAAGTATTCGATTCCTGCACCGCAGGGATTGCGACCGGCTACGTATACGGTGAAAGTTTCTGCCATCGAATCCCAGCAGGGGGATTCTGCCGCTCCACCCGGCCCCGAGTCGATGGGGGCGGACCAGGCCAATAAAGAATTGATTCCAGCGGAGTTCAACCGCAATTCTACGCTGAAATATGAAGCGGGGTCAGGCAAGCCTGTAACGTTTGACGTCAAGATCCCATAGTTCTTATCTGCCGTTCATTTTCTGTGTCGTGGCTTTTTTACAAAGGTTCTGTCATGCGACATTTGACGAATTGCCAGGCGGTGCGGACGAAATCCAGAAGCGGTTTCACTCTGATTGAATTGCTGGTCGTGATAGCGATTATCGCCGTCTTGATCGCGCTGTTGTTGCCAGCCGTCCAGCAGGCACGGGAAGCGGCGCGTCGTTCCCAGTGCAAGAACAATCTCAAGCAGATTGGTCTGGCGGCGCATAACTTTCATGACAGTAACGGAACGTTGCCAGCGGGGCAGGGACCTTATGGCTGCTGCTGGGGAACGTGGCCCGTGTTGCTGCTGGGATTCCTAGACCAGGGCAACGTGATGGTGAAATATGAAAACTGGGGTGGAAGTGACTCCGTCTACGGCGACGGGCCTGCACCTCAGAGTGGTGGTACGTTTCCTCGATATGGATCTGCACCCAACACGACGAATGTGACCGCCAGGCGGTTTACGGTTTACAGTTGCCCGAGCGACATGGTCAACGCACCGATTGGATCGATCACAAATCACAACTATGCAGCAAATTGGGGTAACACCCACTATGGTCAAACGACCTACCCGAGTACTACTGTGACGTTCCTGGGAGCTCCTTTTGGAACCGCCAAGAACACGGATGTCGGAAAGCGAACGTGGGGGGAAAAGCTGGCAAATATCACTGACGGAACATCAAACACGATTCTGGTGGGAGAAGTTCTGCAGGGAAAGGGAAGTGATTTGCGAGGGTTCTTCTGGTGGGGCGACGCCAGTGGGATGACGACGTATGAATCGCCCAACTCATCGGTCCCCGATCGGATTTATACGTCTGTCTATTGCAACAGCCAGCCGACACAAAATCTTCCCTGTGCGGTCAGCGATGCTTCAAATCCGACCCGGTTCACCGCTCGCAGCCGTCACACAGGTGGAGTCCATGTGGCGTTGTGTGATGGTTCCGTTCGTTTTGTGTCAGACAACATCCACCTCGGAACATGGCGAGGGCTGGGGAGCGCTAGCGGAACCGAAGTCATCGACATGCCGTGAAGTCTGGTTGAGCAGGGTCAATCCCTTTATGCGACCCTGCGCCTTTGCGTCTCT
>CAIWEX010000726.1 GCA_903911795.1 uncultured Schlesneria sp. | reverse complement strand
TACCAGGTGAGCGGCGAATACGCGATGATCGCCGCAGCCGCACAAAACGGCTGGATCGATCGCAAAAAAGTGATGCTGGAAAGCTTGCTCTGCTTCAAACGCGCCGGAGCCGACGGGATTCTTACTTACTTCGCGGTCGAAACGGCGGAAATCCTCGGCGGATGCAAGCCGGTCTGAAGCAGTTCCTCTTGACCCGAAGTCGTGGCTGCAAAAGGCAGCCCAACTTTTGGGTATGGACGCAGCATGAGCGACTTCCGACTGACTATTGCATGCTTGCTTCGATCAGTTTCTCGGACGCAGAAATGATCGAACGGCGTGCGGATTCGTCGCAGGCTCCTGGCTTGAAGCTGAATCGCTGAACGATCCGCCGGTCGTGATACGTGATGACAGAGATCGTCGCACCGACGGGAACGGCCACGCTGGAACCCTGCGTGGCGGCTTCGCCGGCTAACGTCAAGGGGACGTCAATCTTCTCATCAAAGGCCAAGGTTTGCAGGCGGGCAGAATCCTTTTGAGGTGTATCCGTCAGAAAAACCGCAAAACACCTCAATCCGTCGGCACGGTGCCGATTCACGGATCGGTCGAGGTCCTTCAGCAGGGCGGCTGTGTCCGGCCCAAGTTCTTTCAGCAACACCAGAACCACTGGTCGGTCCCCGTTGCGACAGACGTAACAGACGGACTTTCCCGCTTGTGGCCCCGTCACGGCACGGACGTAAAACGAGGGGATTTCGTCGCCAGCACTTATCGCCTCCATGGGGGTGACGCCTTCAGCATGGACAGCTGACGCCAGAAAAACGCCAAGCAGTGCCAAGACCCCTGTGGCGAGCAAACAATGGCACAGCGATTGACTTGCATCGTAATGCGATCTGGCCATTGAGTCGCTTCTCCGCCGGGTTACATCGGTTTACATGACAGCGTTCAGCATTGCGGAAGTCGTGAGCCCATGCACAACTCCGTTTCCCGTCTCCATTTCATCGACAAACAAAATAAACATCTTTGACCCCTTCGTCGAGTGGTGATTTCTCGCGGCAGTCATTCCCGAACCGCACCAGAGTGCGCACAGTGCTATTGGGCCACGACACCTGCCAGTTTGAACGGATGTAAAGACCACTCTGGGCATAGTCAGACGCTGGCAAAACCTGCTATGCTGTCTGTCAGACTGACTGGTGTCGGTCTCGTTCACGATTTGCTGCAAGGATGCTGCTGATGCCTGCGAATGCGCCGCACTTTTCCACGGATCCTCGACCCAACATCGTTTTGGGGGTGGACCCGGGATTGAATCGGACAGGATATGCCGTTCTGGAAAGGTCGTCCGGCGGCCCGGTGCTGCGCGAAGGGGGCGTGATCCGTTCCACTGCCAGCCTGACGCTGGCAGAGCGAATTCGCGAGATTGGCCATGGGTTACGAGAAGTCATTTCCGAGTTTCGGCCGGACGTGCTGGCGATCGAACAGGTGTTTTCGTCCCCGCAGTTCCCACGAACCGCAATCATGATGGCACATGCTCGCGGAGTGATTCTCTTTGCTGCCAGCGATGCCAATGTTTCTGTGGTGGACTATGCTCCGCGAGAAATCAAGCGTCTGCTGACAGGCAGCGGCAAAGCTTCCAAGGAACAGGTACAGCATGCCATTCGCAATGAACTGCGGTTGGATGCGGTGCTCGAACCGAACGACGTCGCAGATGCATTTGCGGTGGCCTTGTGCCACTACTACAGCACTCGCACGATAGTGACACTGGTTGAGCCTAAGCCGTAGTGTGCACAGTCTGAATTAACCCCGTTCGTCAACCTTTTGCGGAACAGGAACCGAACTTGATTACCAGGATCACTGGCAAACTGATTCGTCTCGGCGAAGACATGGCCCGACTGGAAGTGGGTGCATTCGAATACGAACTGTATGTGCCCGAGTTCGTTCGCAGACAACTGCAGTCGTCCATTGGAGCCGAAGTCAGCCTGAAGACAATTCAGTACATTGAAGGAAATCCGCAGGGCAGCCGTTTGACGCCGCGGCTGATCGGCTTCTTGTCAGAGGCAGAAATCGAGTTCTTCGATCTGGTCTGCTCAGTGGACGGCATGGGAGTGAAGAAAACTCTACGAGCCATGGTTCGGCCTGTTCGAGAAGTTGCGGAGGCGATCGAAGAGCAGAACGTCAAAGAGCTGAGTTTGCTGCCTGGCATCGGGCCTGCCATGAGTGAGCGAATCGTTGCCAAGCTGCGTCGCAAGATGGCAAAGTTTGCCCTGATGATCGCCAAGGACTTTCCACAAGTTGCCACGTCAGAACGAAGTGTTCTGAACGAAGCCTTCGAAGCACTCCTGAGCCTCGGCTATAACTCGGTTGAGGCCCGCGAAAAAATCGACACGGTCGCGGCCACCAAGGTCAAACTCAAATCGGTGGAAGACGTCATCCTGGCAATCTACCAGCAGGACCGAAAGTAGCAGCAGTCTGAGATCTGTCCCCTGGTCAAAATAGTGGTGTGGTGTTGGAATCTTCGGCAACACTGCTATTCTGGGGATGAACCGCAAATCGCAACCTCGCCAGCTTGCCGACGATGGCAGGGCGATGGTTCGTGTGCCATTGCGGTCATCATTTCCTGAGTCCTCTTCAGAAGGAAGATCATGCGACGACTTGTTTCAGCCTGGGTTCTGCCTGCCGTGATCGGGGCAATTGTCGGCCTGAGTGGCCAGTCAGGGATTGCTGCTGACGACTATGACTACGACCTGGTTCATTCTTCCGTCAGCTTCAAGGCCAGACATCTGGATATCAGTTGGATCCATGGCCGCTTCAATGACGTCGCGGGCAAGTTCTCGATCGATCGAGAAAACCCCGCCAAGTCGACCTTCGAACTGACCATCAAGGCCGACAGTATCGATACCGCCAACAAGGCACGCGACGAGCACCTCCGTCAACCGGACTACTTCGATACAAAACAATTTCCGACGATCACCTTCAAGAGCACCAGCACCAAGCCGATCGACGGGGGCTACGAAGTGACTGGCAATTTCACGATGCACGGTACGACGAAAAAAGTCACACTGATCCTGAAGGGTGGCAAGGAGCACGAGTTCAAAGGTGTCAAACGCGTGGCATTTTCCACGGAACTTCCTTTGAAGCGAAGCGACTTTGGATTCGACAAGAGTGCCATCGGACCGATTGGTGATGAAGCCTTGATCTTCATCGACTGCGAAGGAATGCGAAAGTAGTCGATGCCTGATCCCCTGGTGTACCTTCAAGCCACTGCAACTGCCGCCATCGTCAGTGCACTGATCGTACTGATGGTGGCGCGTCAGCGGTTGCTCGTCGAGAATCACCGCTGGGACGCAGCCAGTTGCGTGGCTTTGGGGTTGGGTCTGGCAGTTGGCGGTCAGCTCTTGGCACAGCGCATTGCCTGGCCCCCCGCCAGCGGCCTCGACCGATTTCTCGTCATCATCGTCCCGGCCTTGCTTGGTATTGAATTCATCGCCGGAGCCCGATCAATTCTGCCGAGTCTCACGTGGATCTTTCGATTGAGTCTGGCGGCAGCGGTCCCGAGGATTCTACTGCACGATTCTGTCTACCTGAGCGGTCCTACGGCCTGGACCACTTGGCAGTCATTGCTGATTCTGTCGCTGGGTAGCCTGTTGCTGGCGAGCGTTTGGCTCTTGCTTGTGCGGTTATTTGAGCGTTCTGCCGACGCGTCGATTCCGCTGTCGCTCGCCATGACAATTCTTGGTGCTGGCTTGTCGGTGATGATGGCAGGCTACATCAAGGGAGGTGCCGCAGCATTTCTGCTAGCGTCGGTACTTGTTGCCACAATCTTTGCCACCAGAGTGACAAGGAATCGCCAGGCCCCGGTGATTCTGGGACTCGGCGTCGTGGGCTTGTTCAGCGTGCTGTTTATCGGCACATTTTTCGGCCGACTGCCACTTGATCGCGCGCTCGCATTGGGGCTTGCACCACTACTCTGCTGGGCAACCGAATGGAAACGTTCCAGCGATCGGAAAGGGTGGTTTGTCGGCCTGATACGAC
>CAIWEX010000725.1 GCA_903911795.1 uncultured Schlesneria sp. | reverse complement strand
CTTCGACATCTGCAGGCTTCATATCCAGCAGTGAATTCAAATGACGCATGACAAATCGATCCAAATGACAAACAAGATTGAAGAACAGGCGTCATGAAGATTTCACGACGCAGCGACGCACCACAAAACGATGGCCTTCGCGCGGCTCACGCTGGTGAGTCGCGAAGGCCCCGCTAGATGGCGGACGCAAGTCGTGGCGATTCATGATGATTTTCCCTCAATATCAGCAGTCAGCCGTTGATCATTTCCCTGTCAGAGCAAGCACTCATGACGAATGTCGTTCGTACGAGCGACGATCATGCTTCGTTGGCCATTTCCCGCAACACGGTTGCGATGACGTCACACCCTTCGTCGACCTGTTCCTCTGTGATATTCAGCGGAGGCAACAGCCGCACGACCGTGTCATGAGTCGCATTGATGAGAATACCGCGTTCCATACACTTCGCGACGGCGGGCGTCGCCGGGATCGACAGTTCGACACCAATCATCATTCCGCGAATTCGCAGATCCTTGATGATCGGCAACTCTTCCCGCAACTTGCTGAAATGCGTGCGGAACCGATCGGCCATCCGGCGGCAGTGGTCGAGCAGACCTTCCTCTTCAATCGTTCGAATAGTCGCAATCCCCGCAGCCATGGCGAGGGGATTTCCACCAAAAGTGCTCGCATGCATTCCGGGACGCAGACTTGGTGCAATGTGATCGCGACAGACGAACGCGCCACAGGCCACTCCTGCTGCCAGGCCCTTGGCGAGTGTCATGATGTCGGGCTGAACTCCCGAGTGCTGGTAACCAAACCAGTGACCTGTTCGTCCGATCCCGGTCTGCACTTCGTCGAAAATCAGCAGCATGCCACGTTCATCACACAACTGACGCAGTCCCTTCAGGAACGATTCATCAGCGATGTTCACGCCCCCTTCACCCTGAACGGGTTCCAGCAGAATGGCGCAGGTTTCGTCGTCCACCAGTTGTCGCACTGCTTCCAGATCGTTGTAAGGGGCATACCGGAACCCTGGCAGGAGCGGGCCGAGTCCTTCGTGGTATTTAGGTTGAGCAGTCGCCGTGACAGCGGCAAACGTCCGGCCATGGAAGCCGTTGGTGAAACTGATAGTGCGGAATTTCTGAGGCCCGCAGTGCAGGCGAGCCAGCTTGATCGCCCCTTCGTTCGCTTCAGCACCGCTGTTGGCAAAGAATGCCTTACCAAAGCTGCGAGTGCAAATCGCCTCGGCAAAGTCACCTTGAGCTTCGGTATACCACGTGTTGGGAACATGGATCAGGTGCGCGACCTGATCCTGAACTGCCTTCACAACTTTCGGTGGACAGTGCCCAAGGATATTGCAGCCCCAGCCGGGAAACAGGTCGAGATAACGCTTTCCCTCGGCATCCCAGACGGCAGTACCTTCCCCATGGACGATACAAACGGGATATCGCTTGTAATTGGGAATCACGTACTTGCCGAACTGTTCGATAGTTTCCTGGCTGGTGCGAGTGGCGGCTGGATGCATGAGAAAACCAGATTTCGTGAAATGGAAATTACGACTGTCGGTTTGAAGAAGATCGGACCGTGAAAAAAACTTCGGAGGCCCCCCCCAACAATTCCCAAACGCAAAAGATGGCGTTTCAGGTAGATTGTCGACGGGCGGTAAAGACTGTGTTACAAGACGATTTCAGTGCCAATTCCTTCGTTCGAATAGATTTCCAACATGACTGAATGGGCGATCCGGGCATCGATGATATGCACCTTCTTGACCCCCGCCTGGAGTGCTTCCAGTGCAGCTTCAACCTTGGGAACCATCCCTGCATCAATAATGCCGTCGCGAATCAATTCGCGGCAGCGAGCGGCTGTCAGGTGAGACTGAAGTGTCGACGGATCTTTTCGATCCAGGAAAATCCCCGGCACGTCACTCAGGAAAACCAGCTTTTCGGCCTGAATCAATCGTGCGACGGCGGCAGCGGCTGTATCGGCGTTGACGTTCAGCTTGGCCCCGATTCATCCAACGCCACTGATGGCAGTACGGGAATCACTCCTTCGCGGCAGGTCATCAGCAACAAATCGCGATCAATATCCGTGACTTCACCGACACGCCCCAGATCAATCGGTTCACCATTCTCGACGGGGAGCATCAATTTTTGCCCCATCAGACAGTTCAAGGTCTGATAGTTCAGGCCGCGGGCGTCACCCCCCTGCCGCGTGATTTCATCAACCAGACCCTGGCAGATTTCACCGCAGAGTGTCTGAGCGACGATTTCGAGTGTTTCATCGTCCGTGTAGCGTCGTCCCTGCACAAAGCGAGGCTGGATTCCAGCTTTGGTCATCGCGGCGTTAATCGCCTTTCCACCACCGTGAACAAGGACTGGCCGCATTCCGACCGTCGACATGAAAATCACGTCTGTCAGGCAGGACCGAATTGCCTCGGTCTCTTCCATCGCACTGCCGCCCAATTTGATGACGACATGGCGACCCCGAAACTGGCGAATCCAGCTCAGAGCCTCCAGCAGAACATCCGCTTTTCGAACAGCTTCATCCAGATTTTGCGGCATCAATCAGTCTCACAGAAACCCGCGCGGGGAAAAACCCCGATTTTAGAGTGCCGTTTCGCGCAGTGTCAATCGGCCAGACGATTTGTGTGAAGCGTTTGACGCCCGGTGTTGATGTTTCCGAGCGTCATATGGATCTGCTGTTCGACCATCGTCTTGTACTTGCCACCCTGTGCCATCAGCTCATCATGAGTCCCCGTCTGGCTGATACATCCGTTTTCCACGACGACGATCACATCGGCTCCGGCGATCGTGCTTAAGCGATGAGCGATCACGAAACTCGTTCGGCCTCGCATCAAGGTGCTCAAGCTCTGTTGGATCAATCGTTCGCTTTCTGTATCCAGATTGCTGGTAGCTTCGTCCAGGATCAACAGCTTAGGGTCGGCCAGAATCGCACGAGCGATTGCCAGTCGTTGACGTTGTCCGCCGCTCAGTCGAACACCTCGCTCACCGATCACAGTCTGCATGCCGTCGGTCAGGCGATCAATGAATTCAGCCGCGTTTGCTGCTTCTGCCGCGGCCCGGATGTCTGCCTCGGAAGCATCGCGCCGGGCATACGCGATGTTCTGGTGAATGGTCCCGTCAAATAGAAAGACGTCCTGCTCCACCACACCGAGTAAGCTGCGAAACGATTCGACATCAAAGTCACGCAGGTCAACACCGTCCAGAGTGACTCGGCCGTCAGTCGGGTCATAGAAGCGGGCAACCAGATTGCTCAACGTCGTTTTTCCGGCGCCGCTGGGGCCAACCAGTGCGACCGTCTGACCAGCACCGACTTGCAGTTGAATTCCCTTCAATGCTGGCGAATCGCCACCGGGATACGTAAACGAAACATTTTCGAAGGCAACCCGGCCGACAACCTGCTGCCGATCGACTTTGCGTGACTCGGGCGAGGATGGCATTTCACGAGCCTCACCCAGAAGATCCAGCACTCGATCCAGACCACTCAGGCTATTCTGAAACTGCGTGGCACTCGATGCCAACGTGGCCAACGGTTCCAGCAGCAATAGTAGATAGACCAGGAACATCATCAGGTCGCCCACGGTCAGGTGTCCTTCGAGAACTCGCCAGCCACCGTAAAAGAGTAACGCGGCACTGGCCAGAGGAATCAGAGCTTCCCAGACCATTTCAACGACACGCATCCACCACCAGGCATATAATTCCTGGCGTGCCATCAGGTTGTTTTCGGTCGTGAACCGAGCGGCTTCACGCTTCTGCCGACTGAAGGCCCGTACAATTCGCATTCCTGCGAAGGACTCAGTCGCCGACGCGTCAATCTGCTCACGCTGCTTACGGATTTCGCGAAATTGAGGTCGGATGCGATTGATCCACGCACGATGTGTGACAAAGACCAATGGCAGCAAGATGACGGCCCCGACGAGCAGTGTCCAGTCAACCCAGGCCAGGATCGCCAGGCTTCCCAGCAGTTGGATCACGGCTCGCCATGGATTGAACAGCATGCCGAAAACAAGTTCACCGACGCTGCCTCCGTCTTCCCTGAGAATTGATGCGACGCCACCAGATCGCAGTTCCTGCACGCGATGTAATGGCAGGCGAACGGCATGCTCGAAAACATGGCGTCGCAAATTCAACTGAATCTGCTTGGAGATGAGCGTGGCATACCACCGCCCCCAGATGTGAATCAGGATCTTGAGCAGCGTCACGAATGAAACGACGAGTACGGTGGCGAGCAACAAGGACTTCGGTTCGGTCAACCAGGGAAACCGGGATCGAAAGAACTCGGGCAACGGTTTTCCGCTGAGTCCATAATCGATGACAAACTTGGTTCCTGCAGGTGGAAGCAGTCCGATCAATGTCGATGCCGTTACTGACACCAGAATCCAGATCACTGCGGTCCGAAACGGGCGTAGCAACTGCAGGAATTGCTTGATCAGCTGACTACTTGAACGTACCCGGTCTTTCGCTGCACGCGAATTACCTGATCCGTGGATTGATCCTCCAGGTAATTCTCGACGCCGGATCTTGCCACGGTATCGCTCAAACCGGGATCGGCTGGATGCCGTCAACGGCGACTCGGGCATGGAACTACGTGACGACTCGGCAGCATTCTCAGATTTTTTGTTCATGCTGGATTCTATCATCCTGAGCACGCGTTTCGAAAACCGTGATCGTAATTTCTGATGGCAGTACGATTCGGTTCACGCGACTCTCGGATGTCGCCATACTGTTGCGTCAGTTTCGCATTCACGTTTCGTCAGGATGAAACTGCATAATCGTCCTGCGTTGTGTGAACGTCAATGCCCTTTCCTTCGTGCTCAAGGAAGCTCCTTCGTGAAGAAGTCATTCAACATTGTCATTGCGATTGGATTAGTATTTTCCGCAGGTTTTGCCTGCCATCAAGCGATGTCGGCTCAGCCGGGAAAGCCATTGGTGCTGGTGGACGCTCCCGCTGACCGCCTGAAATTTGAATTTGACGTCGTTGAAAGTTTTGATGCGAAATACCTCGGTGATACACCCGGGTTTACAGGCCGTAACGGTGGGCTGGAAGGGATTCGTCCCAGTATCGCGCTGGGGGATCCTGTCTTTCGCGGGAACAAGCAAGTAGGCAGCGTGACAACAATCGTCTGGGAACGCGTCCGTGGCAGCCTGACGGTTGAATTTGATCCTATTCCCCCCGAACGAATCGCTGTGGGCGAAACTCTTTGGATCAGCCTGAACACATCAAAACGCGATCCCGAATGAAAATGATCTGGCGCTGCCGGGTGTCTGAACGAGCCAATTGACAAAAACCAGATTCAGCGGACGGGAGACCCGCGCCGAACAGGGGTCTTTCCGAAAGTCGCCTTCATCGCTCCTGCGTGAAGATAGCCGTCTGCAATCGGGTGCCTGATGTTCATTACATTTACGACTTGCCAAGTCGTAAAGAG
>CAIWEX010000724.1 GCA_903911795.1 uncultured Schlesneria sp. | reverse complement strand
CAGTGTTGTGTGATGACGACTGGATCTGTACAAGATTTCTGTTCCGCCTGTCTGGCGGACGGCTGGACTAGCTTTCATCTCTTCTCAAAAGGATCCTGACATGATGCACCGACACGCTCTTTTTGCCATGGGGATGGCGATTCTGCTGGCCACGGGAACGGTACGAGCAGCCGATAAACCTGATCCGACGGGAACCTGGAAATGGTCGTTTACGGTGAATGACATGAAACGAGATGTCACATTGAAATTGAAGCTTGATGGTGACAAGCTGACAGGGGCGATGCTCGGTCGCAACAATCAGGAAACGGCGATCGAAGAGGCTTCGTTCAAGGATGGTGAAGTCGCTTTTTCTGTCACGCGCGAACGAAACGGTCAGAAATCGACGACGAAATACAAGGGAAAGCTCGACGGCGATACGATCAAGGGGAAATCAGAAGGGGTGCGAGACGGTCAAACCCAAAGTCGCGACTGGGAAGCAAAGCGGGAAAAGGCTTAGTCATTGAGGGGGCGGAATTCGAATGAGGTGAGTCGCGCGACTCGCCTCATTTTCTTCATTGTGGACTGCATCATTGTCGGAGTGGGCAGAATGTCGATTCGAATGGTAACGCGATTGGGAATGTTGCTGGCATTTGTCCAATGTGTCGGCCTGCAAGCGGCGGAACCGACCCGACCCAATATTCTGTTGATCTTCGCTGATGATCTCACCTGCCAGGCAATTAGTGCTTATGGCGACAAACGGCGATTGCTGGAAACTCCCCAGATGGATCGTCTGGCCTGTGATGGAATGCGGTTTGATCGCTGTCTTGTCACCAATTCCATTTGCGGTCCCAGTCGAGCCACAATCCTCACGGGGAAGTATTCGCACGTGAACGGGTTTTACAACAACAGTAACAGCCGGTTCGATGGAGCTCAGCAGACCTTCCCCAAACTGTTGCAAGCAATGGGGTACTCGACCGCGATTATTGGAAAATGGCATCTGCAAAGTGAGCCGACCGGTTTCGACCATTGGCATATCCTTCCCGGGCAGGGGATTTACTACAACCCGCCGATGAACAAGATGGGGCAACAGGTCAAGCACAGCGGATACACGACGGATGTCATCACAGATCTGTCGATTGACTGGATCAAGAACCGCGACAAATCAAAACCATTCCTGCTGATGAGCCAGCATAAGGCTCCACATCGCGAGTGGGCACCGGCAGTTCGTCACCTGGGATGGGACAAAGATCGCCAATACCCCGAGCCCGAAACTCTGTTTGACGACTACGCTGGCAGAAGCAAGGCGATCAGCGATCACGATATGGGTCTGGATCGTTCGTTCTCGGAACTGGATGCCAAGCTGCGACCATCCGCCAACATGACCGAAGAACAATTGAAGGGATGGAACGCCTATTACGAACCTCGCAATGATGCGTTTCGTAAAGCCAAGCTGACGGGCAAGGATCTGGTACGGTGGCGGTACAATCGGTACATGCATGACTACCTCGCGTGTGTCAAAGCGGTTGACGAAAGTGTCGGGCGGATGCTTGAAGCACTCGAGCAGGAAGGGATTGCTCAGAACACCGTGGTGATCTGCTCGTCTGATCAGGGATTCTTCCTGGGGGAACATGGCTGGTTCGACAAACGCTGGATCTTTGAAGAATCACTGCGCAGCCCATTGATGGTGCGGTGGCCCGGCGTGATCAAGCCAGCCAGCGTGAACGGCAACATTGTTTCACTGCTCGATTTCGCAGAAACATTTCTCGATCTTGCCGGTACGAAGGTTCCGGCCGACATGCAGGGACGCAGTATGGTTCCACTCTTTCGAGGCGAAGTCCCAGCGGATTGGCGAAAGAGCCTGTACTATCATTACTACGAATTTCCGGCTCCTCATCACGTGAGACCGCACTACGGCGTGATTACGGATCGCTACAAGCTGATTCACTACTACAAGCCCGACGTCAACGACTGGGAATTGCTGGATCGCCAGGCCGATCCGCTGGAAGTTAAGAATTTCTACCAGGCCCCCGAGTACGCTCAAACGGTGAAAGACCTTCACGTCGAACTCAATCGGTTGCGCGAAGAGGTCCGTGAGACCGGTGAACCACCCCGCGAAGCTTTTGGAAATCAGGCGTTTGAAGGAGAACCGAAACCTGCGCCGAAACCCGCCACGAAGAAAAAAGCGGAATAGAGCGTTTAGGTAGCCCAAAATCGAAGTCCTGACGCGACACAAGAAACGACGTCATTCGGGGATGGGGTCTGATCGACGAACGGGCTTCTCTTCCCAAATCGCAATGTCGGTGGCGGGATCGTACGTGAGGACTCGCTGTGCACTGTTCTTTGCGGGCGGAGCGTCAAGCTTCGGCAACCATCGACGATGTTCGGCGATGACGGCGGAATACTCGGGGCGACTTGCCAGGTTGGTCCATTCGTTAGGGTCAGATTTCATATCGTAGAGTTCTTCTGTTTCATCGGCGTATCGAATGTATCGCCAATGTTCACTGCGAATTCCATGATTGCCGCGATTGTGCGACGTGATTGCAGGTCGCTCGCGTCTGGTTTGTGCGTTTTGCAGTTGCGGGACCAGGCTGATCCCTTCCAAATCGCTTCGGGGCTTCAAGTGGCAAAGTTCGTTCAGTGTGGGATAGATGTCGAGCAATTCCGCTGGTTGTGAACACCGGCCCCCGGGCGTAATTCCCGGTCCCGCGAATATCAGAGGGACTCGCGTTCCTCGATCCCAAAGCGTGTTCTTTCCCGTGATACCCTTTTCGCCCAGATGCCAGCCGTGATCACCCCAGAGAACAATCACGGTGTTTTCTGAAAGCCCTTCTTTCTCAAGCGTCTCCATGATTCGGCCCACCTGTGCATCTACAAAACTCGTGCATGCCAGGTACGAGCGAACAAGGTTGCGCCACTGATTATTTTCACGGACCCATTTCAATCGCGGTTCGGGAAGATCCCAGTGCAGGTACCACGAAAAACGTGGAGTATCGTCGCGATCTCCGGCTTTGACGAGGGGCAGAATTCGATCGTCGTCGGGATACAAATCGAACCACTTCTGACTGGCATAACAGGGGACATGCGGCAGGAAGAAGCCTGCGGCCAGAAAGAACGGCTGGTCTTTAGGAGCCTGCTTAAGCTGTTCAATAGCCCAACTGGCGACCTGGTAATCCCCCTTTTGTTCATCCTGATGCGGAAAGACTCCCCAGTCCATCAAGGGATGATTTCCCATTGGGGTAGGTGGGATCAGCTTGGCATCGGGTTTCACACCGATTCCCCCGGCCTGGCCCCAAACATCGAATTCCTGCAGACGTTGTAGAGGTCCGCCGACCCCTCCATGATGAATCTTGCCGACAGTGTAGGTCCGGTAGCCGTGTTGCTTGAAGTGTTGCGACAGGGTAACGCGATCTTTCCACTCGTCCAGCGTTCGAAACCACGGAGACAGCCCATAGATTCCGGTGGTCGTTGGTCGCAATCCTGTCATCAAGCTCGTGCGCGAAGGGTTACAGAGCGGTGCCTGACAATGCGCATTCAGAAAAATCGTCCCTCGCGCTGCTAGTCGATCGATGTGGGGAGTCTTCGCGTGAGGATGACCGAGAGCTCCGATCCAATCGTTCTGATCATCAATGGCGATAAACACCACGTTCGGTCGGGGGACTGCTCCCCGTACGTAATCGCCACACATGGTCAAGTAAATTGCGAAGAGAAGAACAAGTCTCATCAGGATGTACTTCCTGTCGTGGCCAATGAAAAGTGATTCCAGTCTTACATGTCGGGCACCATTCTTCGGTTCCCCGAACCGAAGAACAAATGCGGCCACTGCATCGTAACACGAGATTGGACGGATTGGATATCAGGCACGTCCGACGAGGCAATGAACTCGACCTGAGAATCATTGTGGCAGTGTAATGGACATGCTCCGCTGATGAGGCTGCGTGATCAATGCAAACCGGTGGTCCTGCGCATTCAGAATTGTTTGCCGTTGAGGTCAAAGCCATCGCAAGCTCAGGTGCCCACAAATTCCACAGGTGGTCCGCATGTAACAGCACCGAGAGAAAAACGTTGGGTACTGTGGAGTTCGGATTACCACAGCTTTGAACTTCTCCATCGCAATAGTAATCGGCAGTGACGCTCAAGCGAGTCGCACGCGGCAGGCCGTTTTCCAGAGAACGAAGCTGATTTCCTTGAAATTCCAACTCTGGCAGGGCGTTTGCATAACGAGACGCGTCACGTGGATGCCTCCACCCGGATTGCATGGCACGTGAAACTATTCTGGAATCGTTTCTTTAACGATCGTGTTTGACAGGGGTGATTTGATGAGTAGACGCATGTCTCGCCGTATCGGATTTACATTGATCGAACTGCTGGTGGTGATTGCCATTATTGCCGTTCTGATCGCGTTGCTGCTGCCTGCCGTTCAGCAAGCTCGTGAGGCTGCCCGCAGAACTCAATGCAAGAACAACATGAAGCAGATTGGACTCTCTCTGCACAATTATGAAAGTACCAGCAATTGCTTCCCGATTGGTTCGTTCTCTCCCTGGAATACGGTCCCGAACTGGCGCTTGCAGTTGTTCCCGTACTTTGATCAAGCTCCGCTGTACAACCGGATGGACTTTACGCAGAGCTTTGCGGGGAACGTGACAACCACGAACACGACCGCCCTGTCGAAACTCGTCCTGGCAGCCTATGTTTGTCCCTCCAGTCCGCTCGATCCTTGTGCGAACATTGTCAACAATCAGAATAACATTCAGATCCCAATGTACGTCGGTATTTCCGGGGCGACTCCTGACGTCGCGTCACGAACGATCGGTTCCAGCAGCAACTACGGTGGGTTCTACACCAACAATGGAATGCTGCTTCACAATCAGTTGACCCGAATTCGCGACGCTGTGGACGGAACAACCAACGTCATCATTGTTGCCGAGCAGTCAGGTCGTGTCGGAACCACCGACATGCGCAGTGGCTATTACGGCGGCTACACGGGAACAACGTTTGGTGGACTCGTCTCGGGTACCAACCCGGCGGGAGCGGATTCATGGAGTACCGGATTGACGGGTGTGCAGTACAAATTTAATGCCCCCACAATGGCAGGTGGTTCAGACAATCCCTGGGACGCCAACACCGTAGTGAATTCCTTCCACGTTGGCGGGGTGCATGCCTTGCTGGGCGATGGTTCCGTCCGCTTCATCAGTGACAACACCGACTTTACCGTACTGCGAAACATCTGCTCGCGAGACGACGGGATTCCTGTTGGTGACTTTTGAAATGCTTCTGTCATGAATTCGAGGTATCCAGTGTCATCGCTGGATACCTCCTTCTTCCCGCCTCATTCTTCCCTCCGAAATCGAAACGGCCTGAACGCTCCACAGAATTGTTCAGGACTGATTTGCCGTTGTTTTCCATCAATCAGAACCTGCAGACGGTGATATTTTGAACAGAAGCCTTTCACGCCGTGTTGGTTTTACGCTGATCGAACTACTGGTGGTAATCGCCATCATTGCCGTATTGATCGCTCTGCTGCTTCCTGCAGTGCAGCAAGCTCGCGAGGCCGCCCGCAGAACTCAATGCAAAAACAACATGAAGCAGATCGGACTTTCTCTGCACAACTATGAAAGCACCAACCGCTGCTTCCCGATCGGTTCGTTCAGTCCGTTAAGCACCGTGCCGAACTGGCGACTGCAACTCTTCCCGTACTTCGATCAGTCCGCCCTCTTTAACAGGATGGACTTTACCCTGGCGTTTACTGGCAACGGTGTGAACACGAACACGACGACGCTTTCGAAGTTGGTCCTGCCAGCCTACGTCTGCCCCTCAAGTGCGTTGGATCCATGTGCCAATCTGGGTAACAACACGCAATTTATCCAGGTTCCGATGTATGTTGGTGTCGCAGGAGCGACACCGGATGTGGCCGCCCGTACCGTCGGATCATCGAGCAATTACGGTGGGTTTTACACGAATAACGGCATGCTGCTGCACAACCAGACGACACGCATTCGCGACGCTGTTGACGGGACAACGAACGTTATTGTGGTGGCAGAGCAATCGGGCCGCGTCGGTACCAGCGACATCCGCAGCGGTTATTACGGCGGATACACGGGAACATCGTTTGTCGGTGCGGTGACGGGAACCAATCCCGCAAGTGCTGATTCGTGGAGTTGTGGATTGACAAGTGTTCAATACAAATTCAATTCCCCGACAGCGGCCGCCGGCTCGGACAATTCGTATGACGCCAATACCGTCATCAACTCGTTCCACGTCGGTGGCGTTCATGCGCTGCTTGGTGATGGATCCGTCCGCTTCATAAGTGACAACATCGACTTCACGGTTCTGCGAAACATCTGCTCGCGAGATGATGGCGTACCTGTCGGTGATTTCTGAGATCTGACTCTCGTCGAACGCCACCTCGTAAGGACAGTTGGGCAGGTGAATACCTGCGGCCACGTTCGTTGTCGTGTCAGTCCTTCCTCGTTCCAAGTAACCGTTCCTTGAAAGGAATTCGATCCATGCTTTCGCGTCGACTGATGATTGCTGCCAGCTTCTGTGGTCTCTGGGCCGTATCGGGATGCAGTGGAACTCCTGCCAAAGAAACACCAACGGGGGTCAAGGGAATTGTTACTCTGGCTGGGAAGCCGCTGGACGAAGGAACAGTCAGCTTTTCGAATTCTGCAACCGGCAACGCTGCGGTCGCTCAACTGGGAGCTGAAGGCAAGTTTACCGTGACGGGAGGCGTTGTCCCTGGCGAATACAAAGTGACGATTACTCCACCGACGCCCACTCCAGACAACCCCACCCCGAAGGCCTCTGCGATCCCCGAAAAGTATCGGAATGAAGCGACGTCAGAACTGAAAGCCAAGATTTCGTCGGGGGCCAACGATCTGAAATTTGACTTGAATTGATCGAGCAGAATCTGTTGCAGTTGAATTGTGGTTCAGGGGTCGGGCCTACGAAATATCGTAGGCCCCGACCCCAATGTGCTCTTCTCAGGCGGCCCTGCGGCGGACTTGAGCATCGTAAAGTCGCTGGTACGCAGGACAAGTTGCCAGCACGGCGCTATGTGGGCCAAAGGCGATTGCCCGACCTTCTTCCATCACCAGCACGTGAGTCACCTGTTCCAGCAAAACTGGTGTCATGGCATGAGTGACGATGAATGTCGTGCGGCCTCGAGCCAGATCCGCCAGTGATTCGAAAATCAGTTGTTCGCTCTGCACATCGACAGCCGATGTTGCTTCGTCGAGAATCAGGATCGCGGGGTCTCGCACAATGGCTCTGGCCAGGGCAACCCGCTGTCGCTGGCCACCTGATAGCCGATGCCCGCGGTCTCCTACACTCGTCTTCAGGCCGTCAGGCAACTGCTGTACAAAACTTAAAACGTGAGCACGCCTGGCCGCTTCTTCGATTTCACCTGGCAATGCACCGGGATGCCCATAACGAATATTGTCTTCGATCGACATATCGAACAACTGGGTATCCTGGGTGACGACAGCGATTTGTCGACGAAGCTCACGTGGGTCCGCCTGAGCAACATCGACACCATCGATGCGAACACACCCTGCATGGGCGTCGTACAATCGAGGAAGCAGGTTTGCCAACGTCGACTTACCAGATCCGTTCCCGCCGACAATTGCAACCGTCGCCCCGAATGGAACTTTCAGAGAGACGTCATTCAACGCGATGGAGTTTTGCGCATCGTCACCAGTCACGGCATAGCGAAAGGAAACGCGGTCGAATTCGATCGATTGATGATGACGCGGCATTGGAACTGGTTCATGCTGGCACGTGACGAGTGAGTTCCTATCCATCCATCCGAACACGCGATCACACGCCGTGGCCGACTTCTTCACTTTAGAGTAAATGCTGGCAATCCTTCGTGCCGGATCAAGGACACCTGCCAGCATTGTATAGAGTACAGCGAGTTCAGCGGGTCCCATCTGGTATTCGGAAAGCTGGACACCCCAGATGGATGTCTGGCCACGCAAGACGAGGTAAGCACCGGGAAGCGATCCCACAAACACACCAATCATCGCCAGAAATTCGATCGAGGGGCTGGAAAGTGCGTCGATCCGGACAATCTTCATGGCCTTGTCGAAGTAGTCACGATTCTCGCGAGCCAGTCGCCTGCGATGCAATCGCTCATTCCGAAACGCCAGCACAGTTGTGAATGATTGGAGTGGTTCAAGCAACGCGCGATAGACGCGAGACATACTTTCCATCTGGCGCCGACTGGCTCGTTTTAGCCGTTTTCCCAGTTGCCCGAACAAAACGATGGCCAGCGGTGCACACGCGAACGACAACGCAGTCAGTCGCCAATTGACGCCAAATGCACAGGCCACACAAACGATAGCCTTTAATGGCTCGATGACCGCCTTGCTGCCAAGTAACGTCAAGCCGTTGGATAACTGTTGCAAGTCGAACGTAAATCGCGACATCAATGTCGGGGTCGTTTCCAGCGCCAGTGTCTGGTGATCCAACTTAAGTGTGGCGCGAAAAAGTCGTTCACGCAACGACTGCATCGTTCGCTCCACGGAAGCGCAAACCAGTGTTTCCTGAATGTAACTCAGACAGCACTTCACCGCCGTCAGGATCAACAGCAGAGCCATGAGCTGCGCGAGCAGCGTGAATCGATCAGGGTTGAGGCGAGGTACCAGGTTTGATTGAAGCCATTGGAACCACCATTCCTGTCGAAGACCTTTGTTCAAATCGCTGATGCAGTCTCGACAATCCTTTTCTGCTCTTAAGATTTCTTCGGGTGTACCGCTGGTCCGAAGCTTTACCAGTCGTGACTCGATCTTCTCGCGACGCTCCGATTGCTTTTGAACGGTGGCTTGTGCCGTCTTCAACTCTGAGGCGATGTATTCGCCCATGGATCTCCCCTTGAGGAGAACTTCGACCACAGGGAAAACCAGTAGAAGCGCACCGGCCCAAAGAACAGCGATGAGCGCCGCCAGGGTAAAGGAAACACAGAGTCGCCAGCGTTGTTGCCAGACGAAGGGAACCAGTCGAGCCAAGCTTTCCACGAAGCCGATCCTTCCAGGTCAGGTGAGCCCGGATTAGATACGGAATCTGGAATCTGGTCCAGACGAGATTCAGCGGCCCTGTTGATGTGTTTGATTGCACTTAAGTGTCTTTGCCAAAATGTTTTGCGCAGAGCCTCACCTGGTTGTTGAGCCGGTTTGATGCCCTGTGCAGGCCCCAGAGAAAGTTTATTCGGCTTTCCGAAACATCTCAGATTCTTTGGTGTCG
This sequence comes from uncultured Schlesneria sp., assembly GCA_903911795.1. Taxonomy (GTDB): domain Bacteria; phylum Planctomycetota; class Planctomycetia; order Planctomycetales; family Planctomycetaceae; genus Schlesneria. Next base: position 654 of record CAIWEX010000724.1, on the reverse strand, counting down.
ATCAGTGGATTCGGATTACCGAAACTACGACTATCCCCGCCCCAAAAAGGAGGCGGATGATGAGAGAACTTTTACTGGTTGCCACAATTGTCGTGGCGGGAATCAAATGCGTTCAACTTTACAACGATTGGGAGGAACCACTCGCGTCGAAGGTTTTGCGACAGTCGCTGGTAGCAGCCAAAAACCTTTAAAAAAGCGGACATGCTGGATGAGGTGAATCCCTCATTTTCTGCTTGAGTTCGCTCACAGCGGTAAAATCTTCACAGTTTGGAAGGCTCTGTCAGCTGCAATTCCGACAAACAGCGGTCTTCGACAACAGGCTCCGTCAGTCGATGACCACTTCGGCGAAAACGGCAGGTTTTTGACAGAGAACTCACGATCGCTGGATCCAATCTGCAGAAACTCTGGAACAGAGAAAAGAATTTCGATTCTTCGCGCTCCTCATTCTTGGCAAGGTCTGCTAAATTCGCGGGTGTCGGGCGAATCGATTTTGAGGAATTCGGGAAGATTGCGGAAAATGCAGGGTGCAGTCGACGGTCTGCACGCCCGAAACGCCGATGAATTTGATGGCCTGAATGATTGACCGGGATGGAACCGGTATAGAATGTTGCCTGCGGGGCAGGTTTGATGCCCACCTATGCCCCGACAGCGTTG
>CAIWEX010000723.1 GCA_903911795.1 uncultured Schlesneria sp. | reverse complement strand
GCCGTAAAACTACCAGTGAAAACTCAATTTCTCCTTCCAAAGTCAATGCTATGGCTACTCTTGGCGTCAACATCGACCACGTCGCAACCATTCGTCAGGCCCGGCGAACGGTCGAACCTGATCCTGTCTGGGCGGCGGCCCTTGCAGAACTCGGTGGGGCTGACGTCATTACCGTACATCTCCGTGAAGATCGACGACATATCCAGGACCGGGATGTTCGAGTTCTGCGGCAGACGGTCCAAGTCAAACTGAATCTGGAAATGGCTGCGGAGCCCTCCATTACGGACATTGCTCTCGAAATCCTGCCACATCAGGCGACTCTGGTTCCCGAACGGCGCGAAGAAGTGACGACCGAAGGGGGGCTGGACGTTATTGGAAACCTCAATCGCGTTAAAGCTTGCGTCGACCGATTGCACGGGGCGGGGATTGAAGTCAGCTTGTTCATTGACCCTGATCCACGCCAGATTGAAGCGGCACGTCAACTGAAGGTTGCCGCCGTGGAATTGCATACCGGAGCCTATGCCGACGCTGAAATTGGTTCAGCCCAGCAGGCGGAACTCAAGAAACTTCAAGAAGCAGGCCAATTTACCCTCGATTCGGGCCTGATTTTGCACTTCGGTCACGGCTTGACCTACCGAAATGTGATTCCGGTCGCCACAATTCCGGGTGCGTGTGAGCTGAATATCGGCCACAGCATCGTGGCCCGAGCGGTCATGGTTGGTTTTCGTGAAGCCGTTCACGAAATGAAAGTGCTCATAAATCAGGCGTCGAACGCCCGTTAATCTCGCAGTTGAATTTAGTTTGAATTGTTGATTTCGTGCAGTTTTCATGATTTCCTGATAAAGTTTTGAGCGTGCGACGAGAGCCGGATTCGTCCGGCATAATCGTTGCACGCATGAGTTCTCCAGGCAGTGGCCCTATCGCGCTCAACCCCTGTTTTTTTCGAAAGTGACATCAATGAGTGGCAGTGCGTCTCGTCTTAGTGCAATTCAGGCTGTAACGAATTATCAGCCCATTTCCGCGCCTTTGAATTTTTCAGAAACCTCGGCTGGCGATTTGTTTGGGACAAATGTCTTCAGCTTGAAGGTAATGAAGGATCGGCTTCCCAAGAGTGTCTTCAAGTCCGTGCTCAAGACGATTGAAGCCGGCGAGCCGCTGGATGCTTCGGTTGCCGATACCGTTGCTGCCGCGATGAAAGACTGGGCCATCGAAAAGGGGGCAACGCACTACGCACACGTCTTCTATCCACTGACCGGTTTGACTGCTGAAAAGCACGACAGCTTCCTGGCACCGGATGGAAGTGGTGGAGCTGTTGCCGAATTCAGCGGAACCGCACTGATTCAGGGTGAGCCGGATGCCTCCAGCTTTCCATCGGGTGGAATTCGCGCCACGTTCGAAGCTCGTGGCTATACCGCATGGGACGTGACCAGCCCTGCCTACATTCTCGACAACCCCAATGGAACAACGCTCTGTATTCCAACGGCGTTCTTTTCCTGGACCGGTGAAGCTCTCGACAAGAAGACTCCACTGCTTCGCTCGATGAAGTGCCTGAACACTCAGGCTCAGCGAATTCTGAAGCTGTTTGGTCACAAGAATCCTGGCTTGGTAACTGCCACGTGCGGTCCAGAGCAGGAATACTTCCTGATCGACCGGAACTTCTTTTTCGCTCGTCCTGACCTGATCAATGCGGGTCGAACCCTGTTCGGTGCTCCGCCCCCGAAGGGACAGGAATTCTGCGACCAGTACTTCGGTGCGATTCCTGACCGCGTCCTGGCCTGCATGCTCGATAGCGAACGTGAACTGTACAAGTTGGGCGTCCCAGTTAAGACGCGCCATAACGAAGTGGCCCCGAGCCAATACGAAATCGCTCCGATTTACGAAAATGCGAACGTCGCAGCGGACCACCAGCAACTGCTGATGCTCACCCTGAAGCGCGTTGCCGCCAAGTACGGTCTGGAATGCCTGCTGCATGAAAAGCCATTTGCTGGCGTGAACGGTTCCGGCAAGCACTGTAACTGGTCGCTGGGGAACAGTGGCCAGGGGAACCTGTTGGAACCCGGCAAGACCCCGCACGAGAACATGCAGTTCCTGGTCTTCTGTGCAGCGGTCATTCGTGCTGTGCACAAGCATGCCACTCTGCTTCGCGCTGTGGTGGCTCACGCAGGAAACGATCACCGCCTGGGTGCCAACGAAGCTCCTCCAGCAATCATTTCGATCTTCCTGGGCGAGCAACTGGCTGACCACGCGCTCCGTGGTCATGGAGCCGTCATGGGCGCCGCGCACGGGGGCGATGGCCTCAAGCTGATCGAAGAAGATGATCGCCGGCGAGACCTGCCG
>CAIWEX010000722.1 GCA_903911795.1 uncultured Schlesneria sp. | reverse complement strand
GCCACTTTGCCGATGTCATGCAGCGGACTGGTTTCATAGATCAACTGAACATAATTGTCGTCGATCGTGTCGCGAAACTTGGGATTCAGCTTCATCTGCCGTGCGAGCAGTCGACAATAGTTGCGAACGCGTTCCAGGTGCTCCCCCGTCTCGGGATCTCGCGATTCAGCCAGTCGTGCGAGTGCAAAAATGGTGAGTCCACGTGTTTCCAGGTTGATCACTCGCTGCCCAGCGTTGACTCGCATGATCAGTTCACCGGGATCAAACGGCTTGCGGACATAATCATCCGCGCCAGCTCCCAGGCCAGCGATCGCATCTTCCGGTCTGTCATGTGTTGTGAGCAGGATGAAATAGACATAACGACTGCTGTCGACCCGTCGAATCGCGCGACAGAGATCCAGCCCGTCCATTCCCGGCATGCTCCAGTCCGAGACGATCAACTGATGCTGGTCAATCAGAAACCGTTCGTAGGCCTCGGCCCCGTTGGTGGCCGTGGTGACATCGTATCCAGCCTTCCGCAACGTGAACGCCAGCATTTGTCGTGTGATGGAATCGTCGTCTACTACCAGAACATTCATGACTTCCTCCCCGCAGGAACCGCAGTCGCAGCAACGTCGCGTGCCGATTGTTTGACGACTGGGATGTACTTCAGACAACGGTCCATTTCTGCTCGCAGATCGGCAATGGCAGTCTCAATCCCTTCGAGCGAACCGGAACGCCCACATTGTTCGATGTCTGATGCCAGTTGGCGAACGGACTCGGCACTCAGGATCCCCGCCGCTCCCTTGAGCGCGTGAGCGGCATTGGCGGTTTCGGTTGGATCTTTCTGACCGAAATGGCGTTCGATTTCGTTAACGTGATGCAATCCCGTCGATTCCAGTTCGCTCAGTAGCGACTCCATGAATTCGACGCTTCCCATGCAACGATTCAGCAGCGAGCGAGTGTCTATTGGCGGCGTCGATTCTTGAGGTGCTGTGACGGGGGCATCGACCGCTGGGACTGCCACAGGCGATGGTTGTGTTGGATTGTTCTGGACCGCGACGTCCTTCAAATCGTGGGCTTCACCTTGCGTAGCGGAAGCGGCATTCACTGCCACATCTTCAGGGATTTCCTCGAAATCGCCCTCAATCTCTACCGGTCGCGACAGCTTTTCAACAAGTCGCAGAAGTTGCTGCGGATCAAACGGCTTACTCAGGTAAGCATCCATGCCTGCTTCCAGGCATCGTTCGGCATCACCTTTAATCGCATTGGCTGTCAGTGCGATGATTGGTACGTGGCCTGTCAATCGTCCTTTGGATTCCAGATTGCGAATGCATCGAGTCGCTTCGTACCCGTCAAGTTCCGGCATCTGACAATCCATCAGGACCAGCGCGAAATGTTGAGTGCGAACCGCCAGAACCGCCTGAAGTCCGTTATTGGCTGTCTGTGTGGCGTATCCAGCCTGATTCAGCAGTGAAGTCACGTAAAGTTTATTGACGGCGTTGTCTTCGGCGACAAGCAATTCGCCCTTAAACCCAGCTTTTGAAGCGGATGTTGATGGCAAGCGGTCGTCCGTGGATTGCTTCTCCGGTAACGTCTGCCGCTGCGACTGCAACATGCTGTGGACAGCCGTGTAGAGCTGAGTTGACAACACGGGCTTGGTCAACTGCTGACGAATTCCGAGCGACTGAATCGTATGACTGAACGTCGCATCCGTGATGGTCGACCCCAGTAGGATAAACGGTGGCAGGCTTCCGCGCGTTCCGAGTTCACGAGCGAGATCAACTCCCGTCTTGTCAGGCATGTGGAAGTCGCTGATGACCAAATCGATGGATTTCTTCTCAGAATTTGCACGATCAAAGATCTGCAAAGCTTCGTCGACGCTGGCAGCGACGTATGGCACCATTCCCCAATTGCGGGTCTGTTCTTCGATGATGACACGGTTTGTGGCGTTATCATCGACAATCATGACGCGACGTCCTTCCAATCGTGCACCATCCTGTGACGATTGCAGGTCGCAGTTCTCGCGAACAGTCAGCGGCAATGTAAACCAGAATGTGGTCCCTTCACCGACCTGGCTTTCGACGCCAATCGAACCTCCCATCGCGTTGACCAGGTGCTTGCAGATTGCCAGCCCCAATCCTGTTCCACCATATTTTCGCGTGGTCGAGCTATCGACCTGGGAAAACTGCTGGAACAGTCGATTGACGCGATCCGGTGGAATCCCAATTCCCGTGTCGCGAACAGAAAATCGCAGTGTCGCCTGATCGTCGTCACGTTGGACGACATTGACCCCCAGAACAATTTCCCCGCAATCCGTGAATTTTTCCGCGTTCGTCAGCAGGTTCACCAGGACCTGTCGCAAGCGAGTGCTATCGCCCGCATAGATCTGACGGGCATGCCGATCGAATTCACAGAGCAGTTCGAGTCCTTTTTCATGAGCACGTAACCAGACCATATCTATTGTGTCGCGAACCAGTTGTTCCAGGTCGAAATCGTGACAATCAAGCTCCAGTTTCCCGGCTTCAATCTTGGAAACATCCAGCACGTCGTTGATCAATTCCAACAAGGAGCGTCCACTGCTCTGACAGGCCCGCACAAACTGCAACTGGCGTTCATCCAGCGAAGTATTCATCAGCAGTTCGGTCATACCGATGACCCCGTTCAGAGGGGTCCGCAATTCATGGCTCATGGATGCCAGGAACTGACTCTTGGCCAGGCTCGCTTCTTCGGCCTCCTGCTTCGCTTTCAGTTGCGATTCTTCAACTTCGCGACGGTCACTGATGTCCCGGATGAAAGCCGTGTACGTGGGATTCGTCGTGCCGATGGCAACCACGGCGACTTCGACGGGAAATCGGTGACCATCCTGATGCAGAGCTTCGGCTTCGATCCGTCGTCCCAGTGCCCGGGCGCGTTCCGTCGACAAATACATCACCAGATTCTGGTCTGAGGACTTGCAATCATGATCACCCACGAGTTTTGACAGCGGTTCACCTAGCACTGTGGACGCCTCGTATCCGAAAGTCGATTCGGCGGCGGGATTGAATTCGATAATTCGCCCCATCGAATCGATGCTGACGATCGCGTCGAGTGCCGCGTCCAGTATCGATCGAGTGCGAGCAACGGATGTCTTCAATTCCCCGGCGCGATCAGCGATCAGTTTTTCGGTGACATCATTGTTGAATTCCAATGCCGCCTCGCGCACTGCGTGTCGGCGAGTCTCTGCCAGGCTGTGTCTTCCTGCGATAACCAGAAACAGATCTTCGACAATCGCCCAGCCGGCATGCTCAAACGGCCGCCAGATATTGAATAGCGACGTCCCGAAGACCGATTGTGGTGCCACGATTCCGCGCAACAGATGATCCAGCAGTACGGTTGCTGATGCCGCGGCCAGCACGCGCCAATCACGATAAAAGGCCAGCACTGCTAAAGAACAAAATACGTGGAAGTGAGTCTCGAAGTGACCGCCGGTCAAATGGATGAATAGTGCAGACATCAACGCCTGACTGATTCCAATCGACAGACGGGTTGAAAATCGTCCGGGGGCTACGATCGCTCGCCAGACGGGCAGGCTGATGACAATCAGACCAAGAAATACTGCCATCCAGACATGGGAATGGATGGTTGACGTCAATCCTGACCAGGCTCGGGGCGAGACCCAGATTGCCAATGCCACTGCTACAAGCCACTGAGAGACCAGCAACCAGCCAAACAGTCGATCTGTCCAGCAATGAACGCGTTCGCAGTAACGGTCAAACAATTCCTGTGACCGCACAGACAATTCCGCGTTCTCAAGTGCAAGAGTTTTCATCATGGTGACGGAGCTTCAAGGGGAGTGATCGGCTGATTGATGAGGAGACATCCGAAGACCGGCGAGCACTTTTTGGTGGAAGATTCGTTGTTGACCAAAGCAATCAATGAGTCGCTCGCAGAATTTGAACCGTAATGACCTCGGCTGGCCGTAATACCACCGCTGAAAATGAGCTGACGGGATTTGTCATATAGCACCGCGTGTCCAGAAGTTGTCACCTGGAACTTGCTGGCCAATTGACCATCGCCATCGCAGATCACGGAGACGCCTGGGATTTTGCTGGCGACATCCCACAAAGGCGACTTTTCCCATCCGGCGCTGGCTCCGACTGGTTTCACAAACACAACTTGCACTGCCAGAGGTTGGCGTGCAGCCTGCACGATCGATGCGAATTCACTCAAACTGGCTCGGGAGCAGGGACAGTGCGGATGTACGAAGAGCACCAGCAACGACGAGTCTGGACCTTGGGAAATACTCTGAGTGGGTAGTTCGGCGGGTGGGTTTGTCGTCACTGCTGGACGATTATCATGTTCGATCGCCAAGCCCAGGCCAACGCCAATACACAGCACCCAACAGGTTGGAGCGAGCCATAATTTGTAGGGAATTTTAATTTGCATGGTACGTCGTCTGGCTGGCTTGTTACGTTGTCGTCAAAACGCCGCCCAGCTTGTTGGGAAGGAATCTGGCCTATGCACGACAGATTTGCACGTTCACTGCAATCAGCACCGTGATGCTTCAGAATGAAATTACATCGACTGCGTGTTGGCCAAGGCGTCTTCCATGACTGTGGGGATGACTTCCATCAGTCGATGGCGTTGCCCTCGAGAACTGGATAGATACTGAATCGCGCTGTTTTCAAGCGGATCGTAAGATTCCAGGCTGCTTCCCGATTGCAGGTGATTTGCCATGTGATCCGCCGCAGCGACAAGTGCCACCAGCGGGCGATTGGCAAGAACGGTTGCACCCGCGTGATGCAAACGGGCTACTTCTGCCAGCGAAGTTGGCAGCCCACTGTATTCAATGAACCAGCCGCCGAGAGCGCTGTGATCGGTTCCCAGCAGTGCACGTTCGCGGTTCAGCATCGATCGTTGTTCGTCTTCGTTACCCTCGACAAAGTCCAGGCGATCGACGGTGGTGTAACGGTTTGGCTCAAGCAGGGCCAGCAGGATACGGCCAATGTCATGTATCAGGCCTGCTGAAAACTCTTCCCCCTGAAATCCCAGATTCATCGCTCGATTCAGGAAGGACGCGATCGAGGCAGTCAGGAAACTGTGCTTCCAGAGCTTTTCGCGAACCCACTCTTCCTTGACAGAGAGTTGGGTCATCATGCTGTTGGCACTGGATGCCAGGATCAGATTCTTGCACTGACGAAAACCAAGGCGGACGACGGCCTGGTGAAGACTCAAAATAGGGACGCCGCGCGAATAGACCATGCTGTTCGCCATCCGCAGCATGTCGCTGGCCAGTGTCATGTCGCGATCAATCAGCGACGTGAAGGCCTTTACGGAACAATCCGGATCTTTGGCGAGTTCCAATGCCTGCATTGCCAGTGCGGGCAGCATCTGAAGCTGGTCGACTTTCCAGAGCAGGCGAACGCGAATTTCCTTCGATGGATCACATTCGTCCTCGCTGACACGTGGACTGACAGCGGGTGAGGCGGTACTCATGAACTTCTTCCTTGGCCGCGACCAGGGAATGATCGGCGGCCGGATGCGGGGCGCAAGTGACGAGCAACGAATTCCGCGACAGAACTCGTTCACGCAACCGTAGCTTGCGCCACACCGGGAAGAGGCGAATGGCACCGTATGACACGATGACTTGCGACAGTCATCGCTCAAAGTTTTCCTGATTTACCGTTCGTAACGGTTGTAGGATCAGGTCACTTCAAGTTCTGAATCAATTCGAGAATCGCCTTGCTGTCCTCCGCAGCCTTCACTGTCGAGTTCTTGCTGGCGATCTTTCCCTTCTTATCAATCACAAACGTCCAGCGGCTGATGGTCGCAGTTCGCACGAACGATTCTTCCTTGCCGTCGACAGTTCCCTTGGCGGTCTTTTCGCCCAGCGCACAAGGAACGCCAAACTTCTCGGCCAGTTTCCCTTCACCGTCAGCCAGCAAAGCAAAATTCAAGTCGTGAGCTTTCTTGAATGCGGCATGAGTCTTGGCGGTGTCACCACTGACCCCCACAACTTCGACATCCTTGCTGGAGAGTTTCGCCATGTCGTCGCGGAATCCGCAGGCCTGTTTCGTGCATCCCCCCGTAAAATCCGCAGGATAGAAGTAGACGACAATAATTTTCTTGCCGACGTGATCGGAAGACTTCCAGGCGGCACCGGTATCATCGGTGGCATGGAACACCGGAGCGGCATCGCCGACCTTCAAATCGACTGGGTCGGCTGCAGAGACCTGATTTGCTGCGATGTTGACGAACGCGAGCGTCGCAAGAGCGAATGAGACGACATGCTTCATGGGTTTGATTCCTGTGAATAGAAACGTGGCTGGATTTGACCTGAGACGTCACCTGTGTAGCATAGGGAGACACAACCAGAACCTCAACTGCCGGAATCGTTCATGCCGTCATCGCACGTCTTCTGGCGACTCTCACTGACACTGATGATCTTCGCCCTGCTGACGGTCCTCATCTGGGGAATTGTCTGTGGAATGCCGCCGGCATCCAATGAAGATTCCAGTCTTTTCTACTGGCGAATGAGGGTGGCTCTGATGTTGGCGGGAACACTGGTGGCTTCGCTCCTGGTTTCCAGGATCGTCATGCGTCCACTGACCGAACCACTTTGGGAATTGAACCGCGTCGCCCGGCAATTGGCTCGGCAGGCGGCCCCATCGATGGATCTCTCGTCAGCGAATCGAGGTGATGATGAACCGATCGCCGAACTGTTCCAAAGTGTGGGTGAACATGTTACGGCACGATTGAGCGACTTGCAGTCGGAGCAGTTGCGACTGAAACAAAGCCACGACCGGCTGGCGATCGTGCTGGAAGCCATGGTGGAAGGTGTGGTTGCGGTTGACCGTGACGAACGGATATTGCTGGCGAATGCCGCAGCAATCCGCCTGCTGGATTTAAAATCCGACCGAGTTTCTGGCTACCCCCTCTGGGAATCGGTTCGCCTTCCGAGATTACAGGAATTGGTGAAGGAATCGATCGGCGGAACGGATCAACACCGTCTGGAATTCGAGGTCCCTCGAACACAATCTACCGTTGTGGCTGTGGTGTCGCGTCTGCCGGGGAACCCCTGTCCCGGTGCGGTCATCGTACTGCATGACGTGACGGATCTGCGACGATTGGAGAATCTGCGACGTGAATTTGTTTCGAACGTCTCACACGAATTGAAGACTCCGCTGGCGTCAATCTCCGCTTACGCCGAAACCCTGCTCGATGGGGCGCTGGAAGATCCAGGGATCAATCGGACATTTGTGACTCGCATTGAAGAACAGGCCACGCGGCTGAACACGCTGATTTTGGACCTGCTGGAACTGGCCCGGGTTGAGGCTGAAGAGCATGCGTTCGAAATCGGCCCTGTTGACGTAAGTGCCATCGTTCAGGCGAGTTCTGTTGAGCACATCAATATTGCCAAATCCAAGAATCTCAACCTGAAGATTGAATCCCCCAGCCAGCCTGTCTGGGGAATGGCAGATGCGGGAGGAATGCGAACGATTATCGACAATCTGGTCGACAATGCCATCAATTATACGCCCGTGGGGGGAGTGGTTGCTGTCCGCTGGTGGCGTGAAGGAGATCTGGTTTTTCTAGAGGTGAGAGATACGGGGGTTGGAATCGCAAAGGAATACCAGGCAAGGATTTTCGAACGATTCTTCCGAGTTGATCGAGCGCGCTCACGCGAGGTGGGAGGGACGGGGTTGGGGCTATCGATTGTCAAGCATTTGTGTCAGGTCTTCGACGGCGAAGTGAAAGTCTCCAGCCGGCTGGGACATGGAAGTATTTTCACGGTCCGGTTGCGAGCGGCGGAACCGGTCGTAAACTGAGTCGGGTTGAGAAACAAACAAGAAAAAACGATTCTGTGGGATTCATGTATCTTCACTGATTCTTAACAATTCGTTCGTCGCAAACTTGCGCGATGCTGTCTAAGCTGCTCACGCAAACCAAGATCTCAGTTGGGCTAGGCAGATCATCTGACATCCAATGTGAGATCCGGCGAGGTAACTTCAGGTGACGTTGAAACGACCACTGGGTCGGGAGATTTATGAGGATGCGAATGTCAAAGCCAATGATGGGACGTTGGAATGTTTCTTTCGTGTGGTCCATGGTCGCCATGACCATGCTGGGCTGTCTGGGATGCGTTTCCAAAAAAGATGAAGGCAAGACGAGTGGCGAAAAGAATGGCGAAGCTGGAAAGCCAGCCGCCAAAGCAGCCACCATCAACATCGAAG
>CAIWEX010000721.1 GCA_903911795.1 uncultured Schlesneria sp. | reverse complement strand
GTCGTTGCCACGGTGGGATTGGCCAGAGGATGTTGCGGGCTTGCCTGCGAATCCAGAAAACCAGCCAGTTGTTCCCAATAAAAACGTGCCAATTCGCGTTCAGGCGAAAATTTGATTTCGTTCTTTTCGGGAGACAGGGGCTCCAGGAACGTTGCTCCGCATAGTTTTTGAAGTCGGATTTCGATGGATTGTCTAAGTTTTGCGGATGCGACATCGACTTGTGCGGCAATGGCTTGAGCAGGAGCAACGCTTGTCAAGAGGCGAGGCAAAACCTGTTGCAATGCCAAGCCGTAAATTCCGCTAAGAATGACGATTGCAAATGTCGCAAGTAACCATTGTTCCAGAAGTCCACCGACTCGAAATCCGCTATGAAACAGAATTAGCGGAACGCTCAAAAATCCAATCCAGATATGCCCACGCAGCCAGGTTTGGGCGCTTCCCACGGGCAATTTCGGAGCCGCCTTTTTACCGGCGAACAAACCGGCATAAACCATACAGACTGTCCCCGCAACTCCAAATATCATCCCCTGCCACGATCCCCCGCTAGGTCCGTTCGGTTCGGTAAAAGCGTAAATGCCAAACAAGACGCCGGCAACGATCGTAATAAATACAGTTGCCAGTCCCCACGGAATATGCTTTCGGTTGAGAATCACGAAAACCTCGGGTCAAATCATTTTTATCGTACCGTTTTTGGCTAGCATACCGTGGCCAGTGGCGTGAGAATACTCTAATCCGACGTGTCGGTGAAAATTTGCCGCCACGACTACTTTATGTAGAGAAATAGAGAATGCCCGAAGAGCACGGCGTCCCACTGAAATCGCAGCCTGTCAAAATCGAGTTTCATCTGGAGCCCAGGCCCGGCGATAAATCCATCAAGTCTACTGAATTGAACCAATTCAGTCTTTTTCGCCGCATGAGAAAGTCGGTTTCGGTGGAAAGATTTCCTGGTTCGATCCTGCTGCGGCACTATCGAAAGGGTGAAGTTGTCTTCCAGCAAGGCCAGGCCGGCGGGACTGCTTTTTACATTCCGACGGCCGAAGATTTGGCCGGCCTGAGAGCGCTGCAGGGCGGACAAGGTACATCGACGACTACACTTGGCAACGAACCCAAACGGCAAATTTTATCAGCAATGATTTTGCCAGCATCCGTAAAGACCAAGCCACGAGGTTTTTTTGATGGATGGTTTACTCGTGAAACCAAAAAACATCCGTCCCGCGCAATCCCCTGTGATTCCCCTTCAGATATTGATTATGTTTCTCGCGTAGCCCCTTTGATGGAGGGAGACCTTTTCGGCGAGATGAGTTGCATCTCTTTCATGCCGCGCTCTGCAACCGTGATTGCTTGCGTTGATTGTGAGTTGCTGGAGTTCAACCGAAATGTTTTCGATCAACTGAGCGGAGATCCAAATCATCAAGCGTCAGTGGATGCCGAATATCGACGTCGGACGCTCGACACGCATTTGCGGCAGTTCGACTTTTTCCACGGTCTTACCGATTCGCAAATTGAATTCCTGAAAGAAAACGCTTCACTCGAGACGATTCCGCCGGGAAACGTGATTTGCGAGGAAGGGGAGACTTGGTCTGACTCGAAACCACTCGACGTTTTCATCGTTCGAAATGGTGTTGTACAAGTAACTGTCAACGCTAACCTGTCAGCGCATTTAGACGACATTCGAGATTGGTCCGCGTTGTGCCGCCAATTGGCAGAAAGCCGTCCAGCCGCCCCGGTTACCAAGTCAAACGAAAAGCCGGGTGTTCTTGCCGCCGACGTTTCGCTAGTGAGCCCATTTGGCAAAAAGCCATCACCACAGGAGATGATGGCGGCAATGCGTGCCAGGAAACTGGCAGCTACGACAGAACCGCCTGCCGAGTCGGTGCCATCAGTGCAGTCTGATACCCCCGTAGAGTCTGCAGTATCGCCGGAACCAACTGCTCCCAAGAAGCCCTCTCCTCAGGAAATTCTGGCGGCAATGCGTGCCAGGAAACTGGCTGCCACAACAGAACCGGCTGCCGAGTCGGTGTCACCAGTGCAGTCTGATGCCCCAGTTGAGCCTGCAGTATCGCCGGAACCAACCGCTCCGAAGAAGCCCTCTCCTCAGGAAATGCTGGCGGGGATGCGCGCCAAGCAGCAGGCTGCACCTTCTCTTGAAGGACAAGTTGCGCAGAAAAGTCCAACTGTCAGCAAGCTTTCTGCGAATCGCCCCGCTGAGTTCTCATTGATACTCAAGTCAGATTCCGATGACTCTAAGGAGCCTCTTTTACTTCGAGAGTCCCGATTCAAGGACTTGGGGAGTCCGGCGTACATCGTCTATTCTTGGTTCAGCGATTTCGTGCAATCGTTGGTAAGCCGTTGTGCACAAGGTGAGTCTCTGGCTGACAACGAAAAACAGGTCGTTCTCAACGCACTCAATTCACTCGCAGGCTCGCGAAAATTCCTTCAGGAAGAGGGGCTTGTGTCGTATCTCGAGGATCCAGAGATCCAGCAAAAAGTCGCTTCTTTTCCGAAAGGATTGAAAGGAATTGACAAAGCCTGGTCCGAAGTGGAATTGCGCACCATCGGCAGGGCTGTCTTGAGCGAAGTTTTCCCCGATGACATTCTTCGACCGATCGAATCATCGGGACCACCAAGAGTTTTGGCGTACCATTCTCGCGGTGCTTGCATCGGTGAGATTGCGGTGGTGAATCGAAGTTCGCGTAACGCAACCTGCGTCGCCTATAACCATCCCTCCAGTGAAAACGCACGTAACTTCGGACACGTTGAATTGGTTCGGATTCCCGGTACTGCTTTCAGGAAACTGATGGACGAATCGACGGAGCTAAGGAGTCGCGTGGAAGATCTGGCCGCTCAGCGTCTCAGCCAGCAAAAGTCGTCTGCCACCCGTCATTCTGAGCCTGATCTGGTAGGCTCGACGGAATTCCAGCAAATGGGGCTGTTTCAAGGTACCAAACTTCTGGTCATTGACCTGGATTCATGCACGCGCTGCGGCGATTGTGTGGAAGCGTGCGTCAGCACGCACGATGATGGTTATTCGCGTCTATTTCTGGATGGTCCTCGGTACGACCGGTTTCTGGTACCATCAGCCTGTCGGAATTGTCTGAATCCGGTTTGTATGATCGGCTGCCCGGTGGGATCAATCGGACGGGGAGACAACGGGCAGATTGAGATCTTTGACTGGTGTATCGGTTGCTCGACCTGTGCCGAGCAATGCCCCTACGATTCCATTCAAATGCACGACCTGGGTCTGATTCCCGAGGAATCGCTCGGGTGGGTTTATGCGGATCGTCGATCTTTACCTGACGATTGGTACAGTGTCGGCCGATTAAGCGCCGGTTGGCGGCAGGGCAAATCGCCGTTTCAGTGGCAAGGAGACTTCCTTCGTTTTTGGACGACCGAACTCCGCGATAATCCGTCAGAACAACCACCAAAGCTCTGTTTTCGACACGAGTTTCGACTGCCAAAACAGTCGAACTCTCGATTTTTTCGACTGTCGATCAATGACGACCGACGTAAGAGTAGCATTGAAAAAAACCGAATCAAAAAGTGTAAAATCTCTGGTGTCTGGCTCAATGGAAGACAACTTAACTGGTCCGGAAGTTCGATCGACCTCCCTACGGAGCAATTTGTCAAAACGAATAATTTGATCGCGATTGAAGTCATCATGGACAGCCCTACCGAATACGGGCAGTTCATTCTGTCTGCATCGCTGGACGCGGTTCCAGAAGCTGGCGATCATGTGAGGGAAGTCTTAGGGCCCCAAGTACGCCCCGAGATGGAATTAATGACACGTCGTGCCGCTGTCTGCGATCTTTGCAGTCACATTTCCAGTCAGCAACCAGCGTGTGTTTCGTCATGTCCTCATGATGCTGCGATACGGATTAATCCGCTTGTCAATTTCCCAGTCTAGAGTGTTGAGTCGGCTTAACTTGATCGTTAGCGACCACTGCAGAAAATTCCAGGGGTATCAGGATGCCTGCCATTCGGAAGCGGACTCCACAATCGACTGATAAACGAGGTCCCGTTCGCATGACAAACACTCGCCTGATACTGGCTGCCTGCTGGATCCTGTTCAGCAGCCAATCGGCTTCGATTGCGCAATCGCTACAATCGGATCCGGCTGCGGGTGTTTTTGACCCAATCGCGGCGCGGACTCAATCGGAACCGCTGGGACATTCACACACCGGAATGTTTCTCGGAAGCATGTCCTGCAGTTCGGCCAGTTGCCACGGAAGCCCCCGTCGAGAATCCGCCCTGAAGTCAGCCGCAGATTACTTTCTGAAGCGGGACCGGCACCAACTCGCAGGAACATTGCTTTACGAGGATCGATCGCGGGAAATTGCGAAGCGATTAAATCTGACACATCCGTGGAAAGCTCGAGAATGCCTTGCTTGTCATGCGCCAGCAGCAATGCATGTCGTTGATCGCGAGGAATTTGACGTTAAGCTTGCTGATGGCGTAGGCTGCGAAAGCTGTCACGGACCCGCGCGTCAATGGTTGAGCACTCACCACACGACCGAATGGAAGCAACCAGAGATCTGGTCGGGGCTTAACAAACGCCAGGCCGGTTTTCGTGAAACGAAAGAATTGCTGACTCGGGTCAACGTTTGTGCCGACTGCCACGTTGGTAACGCAGAGCAATCCGTGACACATGATCTGATCGCGGCGGGACATCCCAGACTGACGTTTGAGTACGCTTCCTATCAGTCGCAGATGCCAATCCATTGGCAACGATCGGCCGATCGTCGACGTAGTCCGGTAGCAAACAGTGAACCCTCTGCAGATCGCTCGACATACGAAGCGACAAATTGGTTGATTGGACAACTGGTAAATGCAGAACATGAATTGGACATCCTGTCTGCAGCGGCTGTAAACCCTGACGCAGCGTGGCCAGAACTGGCACAATATGACTGCATTGCATGTCATCACAGCCTTTCGTCATCCGTTTGGAGGCAGTCACGCACAGCCTGGAAATTGGGGCCTGGCGAACTGCCGTGGGGGACTTGGGGGTTAGGATTTGTCAAGCAAGTGCAGACTCATTATCCCGACATCGTCTCAGAAGAATTCCCTGAAGGTAAAAATGTTCTGGGCGACGCGGTTCGATCTATGTCAGCTAGTAAAACCGAGGCTTTGGCATCGATAACTGAATTGCGAAAAGAACTGGCGAAGACCACGAAACGTTTGTCGACTGCTTCATTGTCTTCCGAAGATATCGACCGGCTGCGACAGGTACTTTTGAATGACCATGAGAGGCTGACGACACAGGGGTGGGACCGTTCGGCTCAACTCTATCTGGCTGCCGTGGCGTTAGACATGAGTTTTTCTGATGCTCGCGGTGAGGGAAACCGTATCGAGCCATCCCGACGCGGATCTTACGCTCAGCTAGGTCAACTGCTCCGGGTAAGTCCTTATAAACCGCAGGACAGTCAGGCCATTCTTGCGGAATTCAGGCGGTTACTGTCACAGATCCGACCCAACGACGATGCGGCAAGAACACCAGTTTTGGAGATTGAACGATGAGTCTGGAATTCCGCCGTTCATGGATTCTACTGACCTGCTGCTGTCTCATTTTTGCCGTGGAATCGACGACGTTTGGCGAAGAGCCACTGTCGAGAAATCGTCGGGATTTGATGGGGACTCACCCAGATGGACAGCGAAAAGTCCTGGGTCTGCTCAATACAAACTGCTGGCGGTGCCACCAAAGAAACGTGTCCAAGGACGGCGCGAAATCGGGCGATATTTCTGACATTGCCATCTCGGACATCGGAAGTGACCACTGGATTTTAGGTGACGAATTATCAACGTGGGAAAATTCCGACTACCACCGCCAGGCATTTGCGAGTTTGCTGAACGAGCAATCGAAACAGATTGCGAAGCAACTGGGAGTTGTCGATGAGAAAGGCGAATCGCTCGTTCATCGAGATCGCCGATGCTTGAGTTGCCACAGTTCAATGCCGGTTGAGCAAATGCAACCCGTGATAGCAATGAAGTATTCAGGTAATGTAATTGAGGATGAAACACACCGGAATCCGCGCTATACCATCGGAGTTTCGTGCGAAGCGTGTCATGGTCCCGCAGGCAATGGTCCCCCGGGTATTGATCATGCGGAAGGCTGGGAAATTGCGCACGCAAGGCCGTACGATCCTGACAATTCACAATTGTGGTGGAGAACACTGAGTCCACAAGATAAGTTTGAGAAATTCGGATACTGGGATGTACATTCCCCGCGGACCCAAGCTCGGATTTGCCTTTCATGTCATGTTGGAAATGCCGAGCAGCAAAAGGTGATCACCCACGAAATATATGCCGCCGGACATCCTCCACTTCCAAGCTTTGAGCTGTCCCAGTTCATTGAGCAAATGCCAAGACATTGGCGACGCCTGGACGAAAAACCTGAAAACGTCCGCAATGAGTATCTGCAGCGAAAGAGCCAGATTGATCCAGCCAAACATGATGGGTCTGCCTTTGATTCTGACGAACTGGCGGTGACAAAAGCGACGATGATCGCTGCACTGGTGACGCTGGAAGATTCCATGCAACTTTCAGCCGACCTTATCAACAGTTCGGCGACCTCATCACAGTGGCCGGAATTCGCGAACTATGCGTGTTACGCATGCCATCACGAGTTACAACGTGACGGTTGGCGCAAACAACACCGAGGGCTAACGACAACCCCCGGACGTCCCACGTTGCATGAATGGCCTCTTGCACTTTCAAGAGTTGTTGCTGCAACGCTGGAAGACGAGGGCCAACAACTCACATCTGAGATCAATGCCTTGGCAAAAGCGTTAAATTCGAAGCCGTACGGGGACTCGAAGGAACTGAGCATTGCTGCAACGGCGCTGGCAAAAGCTGCTGAGTTGCAGTCTCGCAAACTGGCCTCACGCAAGATCCATCGCGAGCAAGCAGTCACTTTCTTAAATCGAATCGCCGATGTCGCATCCGTTGAAGTCGTCGATTTTGACTCGGCCCGTCAATTCCTCTGGGCCTACCAGAGAACGGATGCTCAGGTGTCAACAATCGATCGGCTAGGCGAAAAGCAGCTCTTCCAGGAACTGGAGCCAACGCTGTTGCTCAGTCTCAAAGAAAATCGTACGAGCATCTCCCCCGTGGAGCTGTATGTGGGTAAAGATCAGATTACGCGAAAACTCCATCAATCGGTGGTCAATTATTTCAGCACCCTGGAAAAAGTGGCGAAATACGACCCCAAGTCGGTTCAAGCAGAGTTCCAATCGTTGCGGAATCGAAAGCTAGACGCACCCAAAAAATAAGTTCACAACACCCATGCAGGCGGCAGGTAAAGAACCCATCGTCCCTCGCATGGCTATTGCTTTGGTTTGCCCTTTTGGTAGAGAGACTTGCCGAAACTGTCTTCCAATCGGTAGTGCAGGTCTTCTTCCCGCTCTTGATGGGATAACAGGTCTTCGTTTCGTCGAACATCCGGGACGAAGTACGGAGTGCCCCCCCCGCGACGAAGATACATTCCCTTCTGTTCTTCCAGCGACAACGGCCGACCGCCGACCCGTCCAAACACGGCAATCTGGTTGCCAGATTCATCAACGGCGCGATCGCGATCCACCCCTTCAGAAATTGCGAATGCGCAACCACCACGCGGGATCGGGTAACAAGCGATTAACCGAGGAGCAGGTTTCGGCAGAAAACTGTCGTACCCTGGCGTATCAGGTGATGTTAGTTGCAACACTCGCATTCCGTTGCTGCCATCCGCGACGAAAGCGAACTGACTGGCATAGTAAGCTCCCAGTTTGACGTCGTTCACATCATTCATCGTCCCTTCAGCATCATATGCCAGATACTGCACTGGTATCTCGGGATTTGTGACATCAACAATGACGAGCCCATCGCACCCGCCGGCAACATACGCATAATTTCGAGCGACGTAGACGTTTCGCGCGTCGCGCATTGGATGACCAACTACGAATCGAGGGTGAGCCAAGTCCGTGACGTCTAAAACCTTTAACCCTTCCTTGTCGCAGACAAATCCATACCGAAATTGAATCTGGACTGCTGTCGGGGATTTCAGGATGTCCGAACCGATTGTGGACACAATGCACGGATGCTTCGGATCGTCCAGATCAACGACTACCAGGCCAGCAGTGCAGCAAACATACGCATACCTTCCGACAATTGTGACGGAGCGTGCGCCGTTAAGCTGTCCTTGTGGGTTAAACACCACATCGGGTTTCAAAAAATTGTTCGTTGGATCGCCATCGAGTAATGTTCCAGCGCCGATCAGAATTAACCCGTCATACAAATCGGTCGCGTAAATGTATCCATAAAGTCCATGAACTGGGGACTCTTTGTTCTCCGGGAGGTGAGTGCGGGTCGGATCAGGCGCGATTGTCGTCGGTGCAGCCACGGACGTTGCATATCGGGTCTTGACATAGAAACGCTGTCCCAATGGAGAAACAGGCGCTGTGGAGAATCGCTGTGAAAAGCCCTTGTTGTCGATAAAAGCGATGTCAAATACACGAATTCCACCCTCGCCGCATGCCGCGTACAGGTATTCTCCGCGCGCGAGCAGACTCAGGATCTCGGGGTGAGTTCGCGGAGTCAGGAGTGTGTCGCCAATATCTTTGCCCGGATGTCGTGACGCACTCAACAGCGAATCCGAGTCACGGTGTTTCCGAAAACGATTGGGGTAGACAATCTGGTGCATGGTACTGCCGATCACCGTTTGCGGCTCGTCTCGTTCCGTCACTTCGACAGCATGAATTCCATGCTTTCCAGCTCCTACCCAACAGTAGCGACCAACAAAGTTCATGAAGTTGGTGCCCTGCATCAACAACTGAGCCATTTGTGCGTTATTGTCATTTTTTGCTGACAGGTGGCAGTCGTTGCAGGTTTTTGTTTCACCGCGCCCTCGTACTGTGTGTGGCACATTGGTGCTGAACGCAATTCCACTCATTCCTTCCGCCGAGATTGTCTGCTGCTGAGTGTAAATCGACTCACGGTTCTGGTTGTACGAGGTCACGTGAACTGCACAAGACGACCGCGCCGGACCAATTTTATTTCCGGTCACATCGCCATCATGTGCCAACATATAAATATCTTCTCGAAGCGTCTGGAAATTGTACGACACGTGGTTGCGGGTCACGTCTCCGTCGTTGTGCAGAGAAGGAAGTTTTTTGTTGGCTTTTTGGGGCAGATGGCAACCGTAGCAACTCGGGTTCCATGAAGAGTGACAGGCAATGCAACTGAGTTTGCCATTGTTGTGCGCGCATTCCGATTTTTCATTGGGAACGTCACCCCAGGCATAGTCGCCGTCCTTTGACCAACGCACAGTTTTCGCCAATGCCGACAAGGCGTTGTAGTCTTGATGTGCAGGATCGATCGTGTCTTTTACCTGCTTGATCTCCCAACTCAGGTCTGGTTCGACCATGGAATTCTGTATGACGCGATTGCCTCGGACTTCGAATCGTCGCTTTCGAAACGGTGTTCGCATCGTCGTCAAATCGCGGCCATTGTTTTTGGGATTATGACGATCCTCGGCGGCGGCGGGCCCAGATGTGTGCATCCTGGGAATTCCCTTCTCCGTTTGAACCGCACGCTTCTCGGTCGTACCGTGACAGTCCTCACAGCGAATCTCGATAGCTGCGCGCACCTCTCCGTAGAGTTTGGTGTTTCCATGAACATCCTGGACGAAGTGGCAGTCTACGCAGTGCATCCCCTTTTCGAGGTGAATATCCAGCAAATGTACCGGATTGCCTTTTTGACTTTCCCGGAGTGATGCTTCCAACAGTCGTACATCCGCAAGTTGATCACGATTCCGGTGAAGCTTTTGCGTTTCCAGACTTTGGTCGATCGCGACCTGTCGCTGTTGTGCAGAAGGGTCAGGAATCACGTTCCCAAAGTGGTCCAGGTAATTGCCTTCGCGATCTTTCTTGAAGACGGCCTTGAACACCCATCCATGAGCATGGAAGTCTGCAAAGTACGATTTTCGAAGGCTGGGATTCAATTCAGAAACGGCTTGCAGAAACTTGGGATCTGCGGTTTTTGCCCGAGCGGTGATTTCATTGGGATCGTTCATCTGCGCCTGAACGAATTCCTCTGAAGTAAGATTTCGTTCGGTTGCTGGATACATAAATTCAGCATCTGTCTCTTGATCCCACCACATGAATCCCAGGTAACTGTTCATGACGTTTGTGCCAGGATGGACATGACAGACGATGCACTGGCTGGAGGGGACTCCGGTGACAAAGCGGTGAGTAATCGGGTGCCCGGGCTCGTTCTTGGGAATCGTTGGATCGACAGTTCTCACCAACTGGTCCACGGTAGAGTGTGCTGTGCCATTGTTTCCGTACTTGGCCCAAGGCCCGGAATTTACTTTCGAGCGATCGTTCGCGTAAACCATGTGACACGACGTGCAACCACTGGAACGATAATCTCCTGCATGGTCGTTTGTTCCCATGAAATTCAAAGTTGGATCAAGCAGCCGGGTTTTTTGCAGTCCAATAAAGACAGGGTCCGTGCGATTTAAGGTACCCAACCCACGATTGCTCAGCCGCTGCCTCGGTTTTCCGTTCAGCTCCAGACTTTCCGGGATTCCAATTTCAGGAGCGAAGCGACCGCCTCTCTCGAAAATTCGTAGAATATTACCCGGCTGGCTGTTCTCGAACCGGGGCAAAGGGTCAAGATACGGCAGGATCCCTTTTTTCGCGGTCTCTTCAGGCGTCGGAGCGGGGACCGTCTGTAGTCGCTGTGGCGTTCCATTCATTGAATAACTTTCGCCATAACGAGACCATTTATTCGGCACGGAGCCATTGTTGTACAAAGCAGAGCCCCACAACATGCAGCCATGTGTCATCATGCTTTTACGTACTTCAAGCGTTTCGCGCGGGTGACAGATACCACAACTGAGATGCGCGACTCGCAAGTCACCTGGATTCACGAAGCGTATGAACTCCGGACATTCGCGATTCAACAGTGTATAAGACCGGACGGGATTCGCTGAGGAACTCCAGATGTCGGGATACTGCGGGTGAACGTGGGCCTCAAGCTTGTTCGTTGTATTGCTGTTTCCACCGTGACAGTCGGTGCAACCGATGTGCATCGCGAGTGGCTGCCCCGACTGCTCGTGGGGATCGCACGAATCCTTGTGACACGTCACACAACCGTGACTCTTGGCGCTCGCCATTTCTGCCGTCTGCCGTGAAAGATCGACCTCATGAAATGACGGTGCCTTCGGGAATGAATCGCTATCACCGGAACGATCATTTGCCGGCGCGCCAACGGGTTTTGACAAGCGGGCTGCAAGCTGCACCTTGTCGGCCGCGCTCGCAACGCTGGACGATTGCCCCGAATTGACACCGGGAATACCCAGAACAACGAAGAGCAATAACTCCGCGGCGCAAAACAGCCCAATGACAGTGGCACCGCGCACAATGAACTTGCACATAGTATTGCTAGAGTTTTGACGGTTGATCATGGGCGGCGCTCAAGTAACTTCAAAGGCAACGAATGAGATTCTTCAAGAGACGAGATTCGGAATTCAGTTAACCGACCTGTCCATATGGTTTTGCTGGAGCACCCGCTAAAACTGCAACGCAATCTGCGCAAATGCGGAATTCATTACCCCCAATTGAATTGAACTGGAATTCGCGGTTGAAAGAGGAGAAGTAATCCCAAACAGGTCTTTCATGCCAGCACCTGGCACCAAGCAAGCGTATCCGCCGGTCAGGATGATGTTGTCATTCAGCAACGGGCGATACTCTAATCCGATACTCAGGTCAACCCCAATGGTTCGGTTGATATGACCCTGAAATGCAAAAGCCTCGAGAACCCGCGTGCTGTCGAATTCAAGATAGCTGGCATTTGTAATCAAACGTGCCTTGGGGGTCATCTCGAAGTCGGCCCCAAGGTTCAATAATCGCAATCCAGGATTTACGAAATTACTTTGTCCTTCGAACTTACTGGATCGCAAATCGGGAACGAGACTGAATCGATTGACAAGACCAATGCCATTCAGATTGATCTGCTGCCGTTGCCAGTAGCTGAATTGGCCTCCGGCGAAATTTGGACTGTCGAGAATGGAATCAAACCCGCGAGCTGAATTGTCATACGGGTTTCGATCACCAGAGGAATAGAAGAACGAGCCGCGAAAGCGAACCCAGTCGCGATCATACGACACTTCTGCAGCCGCCATTTGCGCATTGATGGTCTGACCACAGCCTGCGATCGGATTCTGACTGTCACGTCCAGTCACCCAGTAGAACGCGTTCGTGAAGTTGATACGACCGATGTGACCATCGCCAGCCAAACCAAAATAGACAGATTCAACGCGATGGGGCTGAAATACACCAACGGGATCCGGGCGTGCGAGAAACTCATTTCTGTCAAATTTAAAGCTGGGCCCGTCTCTGTTGTAATGCACGCTCATTTGAGCCGTATACCCCGGAAAGATGAAGTCCTGCCGGTAATAATTGGCAATGAAAATCGATTGATTTCGGTCTTCAAAAGTGTTGAGCTGGCTGTTCGTGTCCTTTTCTGCCTGGCGAAACACGGCAACGTTGAACTGGTCACGGTTTGCCAGCCGCGTTCCAAATAGTCGAATCGCGCGATTTGTATCCGAGAAAATAAACCCTCGAAAATCGCTGATGAACTGCTGAGAGCCGATCCGCATGGACAGGAAGTCGTAGTCGGGACTGAGATCTTTGAGTTTGGCCTCAATGAAGTACTCTTCGAGGGCCATAAAGCTGTCAGAACGGGTCGTACCGTTCCGCACGTTTGGGTTGACGATTCCTAATTCCTGAACATCCAGATAATTGTAATCGAAGACCGGCGTCATCCGGATTGACCAGTCGACTGGTTTGAAGCTCGTGTTGCCGTGAAACAGTTCAACAGATAGCCGGAAGAAGCTTGTCGTGAAGTATTGATTAGGATCGCCGAAAAATTGATTTTGGTGAGGCCGCGCAGTGCTCTCAAAAGGAGTGGTATCTGTCGGCAGTTGCCGATACTCCTGTAACGAGTCGAATCGGCCCGTCAACCTCAGAAACGTATGCTGCCCGACAATCGGATAGTCACCCTTCAGCAGATTCAGGTTGTAAGGATCCCACCAATGTCCCTCTTTGTAGGGGTAATCTTCTCCTCGCGGATGTCCTCTGCCATAACGATCCCAATTCGAGAAGCCAGATCGCCAACGATCTGGCTGCGGAGCAAAGTGCCCGTCCTCCTGAGAATCAATCGGCAGGATTCCAGATGGACCTGTGAACCCAAGTGGTGCTTCCAGTGGATGGTAGGGCCAGGCTTCATTCATGTCAGTGTTAACAAAGAAATCGTCGGGTTCACCCAGCGGACGGTTGAGGACACGGGGTTCAGCGACATCGCCGTTACCGGCACTGAAATCAGTGGAATCAGGATCTTCGCCTGAAGTAAAACCACTAAGCGGGGCGGGCGGCAGTTCGAACTCGCGAAAACGTACTTGTTGGATTTTGGTGAGACTGAAATCATCTATGAGCGGAGGCACCCCTGAGTCACCGGACTCGTGAGTTGGGGAATCGCCCTCAGAATTGACCGAACGGATTCGTTGTCGGACAGGACTCTCACTATGATCACGTACTGTCGCAGGACGCATTTCACGTGGCTGTTGGCGTTCAGCTCGCTTGTCGCGGAGCGGTACCGACGAATTGTTAGAACCCGGCAACTGATTAGGTGGCGTCGAAGCAAATTCCGCCAGGATCAATCGTGCCTTACCCTGGCAAATGGCATCAGGATCACGATCTGCGAGCACTGACACTTGTTTTACAACGGGGGCACTAGACGTCATCAATGAAGCGGCATCCAACGCATTGCGACGAACTCGGCTGTCCCGTGAGGTCAAAAGCTCTAACAAAACCTCGTCGAAACTGGCGGTCGGCCGATCGGACAAGATACTGTCAACTGCCGCGCGAGTGGGATCAGACCAGTTGAGATCGGATGCCCATGAACCAAATTCGGCTCGAGTTCGCTCGACGGAAGCTGAACTTGGCACTTGCGCATTTGAAGTACCACAAACCATGATCGCGAAACAAACGAACCATCCAGGCAGGAGATGGCTCTGACCGACGCTAGTGCGTAACAGATGACATTCCATCAGCAATCCGCACCGCAACGGCACGAACAACAGTCTTCGCTGCGATGGAAGCAAGTGGAGCATCTATAAATTGTGCTTTAAAAATCACGTGACCAGACCGTTTGGCGTGTACAGGTTTGCAACATCGCAAAATTCCACAAACCCCTCAAGATGAAGAATCCGAAAAATCGAAGCACATCGGACGCATTTATGCCAATCGTCTCACTACCGGCAAAAACTGACAGTTCAATCACAGATTTCTGGTCAATTTGCCGGTCGCATAGAAAAGAATGAGTTTAACGCCCGGCACGGTAACCGATTCAATGACTGCGGCATCCTGCAGCACCGCAGTTCAACCGCACTGCCCGATCGACAAACGATCCCACAGAATGACCCTTCTTGCCTGTTTTGACATTTGCAACGTTAATTTCGGTGGCCAGCGAGAATACTGAGCTTCCTTCTCTTCGCGATTACATCCTAGTATTTCACTTCTTCTATTAGAGACAGATTCGAAATCGCTTTTGTGATCCGCCGAACCGGACGGATTCATGATTGGCGAATAATGAACCATACGGAGAGTACTCTGATGAAATGGCTGGATGCCATCCGCGACTGGTTCGTGACGAATGAGACTGAAGAGAGGTCGGCCTTCTCTTCGTCCAGGTCAGGTACCTCAGAAGTACTTGAATTCCGCCTCGTGTTGGGATCGCTCTCCACGGATTCATCAGTCGGGACGCTCTTTAATTCTGAGCAAACGGCTTCCGCTGGATCCGGAAAAACGGAGACAGCATCAAACGTTGTCGCACAATCAAATGCTTCTTCGTCGACATTAAACAATTTACAATCGACCGCATCGACGGTGTCACCGGCTGATCTGCAAGCCGACACAGATTCCGCAGGCTCGAAATATCAGGATGCCACTGATGCTGCATTGAGCGACACTCCGTTAGCAAAATGGCAGGAGACTTCAACAACATCAGGGCATGAAACGGCTTTGGCCTCGACAACGCTGGAGTCAGTGGTATTGCCGGAATATGGTAATACGACTTCTACTTCACAGTTATCTGCTCCAGGAGCATCTCCAGCGTCGAATGGTCCCGGCCGAACGACGCAGAGTACTCCATTAGTACCGCCTGCTCCCGCGAATACCTCTAGCCCGCCCGTGGCTCTTGACCGGGCTTTGACTGCGATCAATTCGAATGTCATGGTGACGAGCGAAGAATTAGCAGCCGCCAAAACAGGTGGAGCGTCATCAGTGGCCCCACTTGTCGTACCGGCTTGGTTTTCCGGCCAAACAGATACCGTCATTCGCTACGATTTCCGCGATGCCAACGGAGTCACAAACGAAATCTCTGATCAGCAGATTCAGGCGACTGAGCAGGTGCTGCAGGAATGGACTGCCGCTAGTGGCGGAACGATTAAATTCGTACGAGATGCTCAGGCTGCCAGCCAGGATACCTTAAACATCGGCGTCGGAAACATGTCCGCGATGGAGTTGAAAAGTGAACAGGGAGGTCTTTTAGGCACGTCAAGCCACGCGTTGACGGATGCTGCGGGAAGTCAGACTTCCGTCGGGACAATCTGGCTTGATTCCAGCGAAACATGGACCACATCCTCAATCACCAATTCTCCAGTTGGAAGCGTTGATTTTGCCACTGTTATGGCTCACGAAGTAGGCCATACCTTGGGTCTGGAAGACGATACGTCGACATCGAGCATCATGGCTCCTGTCTATTCTGGGCCCCAGAACTTGTCCGGCATCGCGTCCGCTTTTCAAAACCCGCACTTCTTTTCGGCCAGCGACGAGGATGCTAACGGAGTGATTTCAGACAACATGGTCGTGGGGCAGCTTTCGAGCGGCCAGGTAGCAACCCTGCTGGATCGGGCTTCCGTCGCAACGCCCAGTAACGATGCGATAATTGCGATAGTCGACCGCAATGGAAATATTCTGGGGGTACGCGCAGAACAGGACGTACTCAATACAATTTCTAACCCCAAAGTTCTTGCATTCGCCATTGACGGAGCGGCTTCGCTGGCTCGCACGTCGGCACTTTTTGCGAATGATACAGCTCCGCTCACGTCACGAACGATCGAAGCTCTCAGAGATC